>CAZFNB010000191.1:0-5547 GCA_964520235.1 uncultured Bifidobacterium sp.
CATGAACGTGTTGAAAAAAATCCTCCCGGAATTTGTCCAACGCCCCATCCTTAACCTGCAAAAGCGGGTCGAGCATCTCGAAGTTTCCGTCCGCGTGCTCGAAATGGCCGTGGACGCCTTCATCGTCAACCCGAAGTATGTTCCGGGAGATGACATCGGCTTCAACGGCCAGCGCTGGCGCAAGCAAATCTTCAAGGACGTCACCTCCGCGATCTCATTCGACTCGCTCGTTGAGACGGGCACGTGGCTCGGCAACACCACCGGTTACATGTCCCAGACCGCCGGACGGCCCGTGTTCACCTGTGAACTGAGCCCCCGCTTTCATGCGCTCGCAAAAATGCGGCTTGCCGGGATGGACCAGATCCATCCTTCACTCGGCGATTCCCGGAAGTTGCTTCGCGAACTCACCCGCGATTCGCGTGTCGGTGAAAATGTTTTTTTCTATCTCGATGCGCATTGGTATGACGACCTGCCGCTGGCCGAGGAGATGGACATCGTTGCCGGGCGTTGGAAACAATTCGTGGTGATGATTGACGACTTCAAAGTGGACGACGATCCCGGTTACACGTACGACGACTACGGCCCTGGCAAGGCGTTGACGCTTGAACTGCTTGCGCCCTCCATCCGTAAACACAATCTTTCAGTGTTCTTTCCGAAGGCCAGAGCCGCCGAGGAAACCGGCAATCGCCGGGGTTGTGTCGTGCTGGGTTCACAGGGCGAGATGACACGGAAGCTTTTGCAAGTGCCATCACTGCGACAATGGACGGCTCCGGGTTAATCCACCGCGCCCCACGTCTTCCACAAGCGCTGCCGAATTGATTGTGCGTTGAATTCAGTCTTCGCGCACTCGATGATTGCCAGTCGGAATTCCGCCCGCGGATCGGACGTTTTCAAACAATCGTCCATGAACTTTTCGAGAACGTCACGCTTTGTGGCATTGGTGAATCTGCCGACCGGGTGCTGACGCAGCACCGCCGCCAGCGTGCTTTGTTCGTGCCCCACACCGAGCACGGGAATTCCGGCGGAAAGATACGTACCGACCTTGTTCGGAAAACTGAACCGGCTGTATTGCAGGTCTGCGCCTTCCGTGTCCATCACCACAATTCCCCAGGCGCAACGCCTCAATGACTCGACAAGCCCCTGATCCGAAAACACACCATGTTCGATCATCCAATCAGAATTGAACCACGGACGGCTGCGATAATTTCGCGCGCCAAAAAATTCCAGCACCACCTTGCGTGAAACCCGGGAGCGAACCTTGTCCAATGCCGCCAGCACCTCGGCAAAGGCATTTTCCGAAATGATCGTGCCCACGTATGCCAGCCGCAACACATCGTCAGCGACGGACGGCGGCTGCGTTTCAAGAGCGTTCAATTGATGCGGCTCGAAGCCAGAATGGACGAGCAGCGCATCCTTTCGTCCTGTCTTCGAGGCGATCTCTTCCAATACGGCGCTGGAAATACCGTCCGACGATTCCGCCCGTTGAACCAATTGATATGTCGCCCGCACGAACCTGTCGGTTCTGGAGCCGCCAAGCGTTTTTCGCCAGTTCACAGTATCGGGCATGTCCCAGAGGGAAACGTGCAGGCGCGCTTGCTCCTTCAATAGAGCCTTCTTCGCAACGAGAATCGGCCAGCCAAACAACAAGACCCAGACTACATCGGGCTTCACCTCCTCGATGGTCCGGCGCAAATGACGGGCAGCCTGCGGAACGAAAACATGCTCCATCAACGCGCTCTTCAGCCCGGCGAAGCGCCGGTTGGGTATGACGCGGTCCGGCAATCGCCAGTGATGAAGTCCGTTCACCCTAAGGTCGGAAAGCTCCCGCACCGTGCCCGTCCGCCAATGCCACCACTCGATGCACTCCGGCGGATAGCCCACCAAAAGCTGGCGCACCAGATCCGCCACGAGCAGGGACTCCGGTGGATACTCGTTCACAAAAAGTATTCTCGGAAAACGTTTCATCTCGCGGTGGAATCCAGAACGGAGTTGGACATCATGTTGTTCAAGGTCGGCGACAAATCATTTCCAGCCGCACGGACGAGGTCAAGAGCCAACGGACCGGCAAATCCAATCCCGCCGTTCTCCGACGCTCACTCCGGGCTTTGGTTTGACTCGCCCCCAACCGGCTGCTACAACCCGGCGACGACGATGGAGACACCACGGTTCAACGAATGAAAAAATCCAGGCAACCCAAGTATTCCCGAATCCTTCTCAAACTCAGCGGCGAAGCCCTCGGCGGCCCCGGCGGCATGGGCATCAATCCCGAGGCCGTTCACAGCATGGCAGAACAGGTTCGCGAAGTGCGCGAACTCGGCGTGCAAATGGTGATCGTTCTGGGCGGCGGGAACATTTTTCGCGGGCTTGCCGGCAGCGAGCGCGGCATCGAACGCGCCACGGGCGACTACATGGGGATGCTCGCCACCATCATCAACTCGCTCGCACTTCAGGACGCGCTGGAAAAGAAAGGGGTTCCGACCCGCGTGCAAACCGCCATCACCATGTCACAGGTCGCCGAGCCGTTCATCCGCCGCCGGGCGACGCGGCATCTGGAGAAAGGCCGCGTGGTCATCTTCGGTGGCGGCACGGGCAATCCTTATTTTTCGACGGACACGGCGGCGGCCTTGCGCGCCACGGAGATCGGTGCGGAAGTCATTTTGAAGGCCACCAAGGTGGACGGCATCTACGACAGCGACCCGAAGAAAAACCCGAAGGCCAAACGCTACGAGCGCATCGCCTATCTTGAAGCGTTGCAAAAGCAGCTCAAAGTGATGGACTCGACGGCGTTCTCGCTCTGCATGGACAACAAGATGCCCATCATTGTTTTTGATCTGTTCAAGCCACACAACCTGCGTCGCGTGGTCATGGGCGATAAAGTGGGAACGCTGGTGACAGGCTGAGAGTCTGCGAGATCAAGCGTGATGCGCGCGCTCCTGCGCCTTCAACGCAAGTTCGTAGCACTTGAGCGCTTCCTCGTAACGCTCGAGCCGGTTGAACAATCCGCCTTTCTGCAGATAGGCGATCGTCAAACCCTCGTTCAACCCGATGGCCCGGTCGTAACACTCCAGCGCCTGATCCACCTGCCGGAGCTGCTCAAGCGCCATGCCTTTCTTGACGAGGGCTTCGGCGTTTTCCGGTTCGTGGGCGAGCACGCCATTGATGACCTCGACCGCCTCTGAAGCTTTGTCGAGATCCAGAAGTGATTGCGCTTTGGCCAGCAGGATCGAGTCGTGATCTTTTTCCGCCTCAACTTCACCGGCGGCATCCAAGGCGTGCTTTGCGTCGTTCCCATTCGTACCCGTGGATGTCACCATGGCCGATTCCGAAACAGCGGGCCGGGCAGTGTGTTCGAGTTCGAGTATCCGCTTCTCCAGTTGCGACAGCGCCCCGAACAAACGCTGGCTGGATTGCTCCGCCGCACCCGCGCCCAACAGTTGCAACTCGCTGGCTGCGGCAGGCGCAGGCAGTGCCGTTCGAGCGGCAGGCAACATGGATGCCACTTCCGCCAGCCGCGTGACCGCGCGCCATTGAAGATACGCCGTGACGACCATCGCCAGAAAACCAACCACTCCAAACCCGGCGGCCACCCTGAGCAGCAGTTGATTCGTGCTCTGCATCGCGTTCAATTCCCGTTCGCGCTGTCCGAGAACCGCCTCCTTCAACGCAGTCACGCTCTCCTGCGCCTCTTTCCGCTGACGTTCCAACAGAAGTTGCGTGCCGTGAATCTGCTCCTGAAGCTGAAGATACGCGCGCAAGGCGTCGTTTGATCCCGAACCGTTTTCCGCGCGTTGCGGCGACACTTCCTCCGCCACGCTTTCAGTCGCGGTAAGCCCGGGCGCGGTCACAAAAAGCAAGATCCAGATGGCCAGCGCGACCATTCCGCAAAACTTCCGGCTGAGTTGCTGAAGCTGATTCATACGACGGCGTCGAGACTGAGCCGTTCCCGTGCGCTTGTCAACACTCGCGCGTGCCGGCAGATGATTTGCGTCGTCGGGCTTTTTTTCTACCACCGGACAACGCCAGCCTTTAGCTTGGGCGCGTGAGCGAACCCATCATTGACCTGCAAAGCGACCATTATTTCATGGGCGAAGCGTTGCGGCAGGCGGCACGCGCCTTCGAGGCTGAAGAAGTCCCCGTGGGCGCGGTCATCGTACGCGAGGGACGCATCATCGCCCGCGCCAGCAACCAGGTCGAATTGCTCAAGGACGCCACCGCCCACGCCGAGATGCTCGCCATCACCCAGGCCGAGGAGGCCGTCGGCGACTGGCGGCTCAACGACTGCACGCTCTACGTCACCAAGGAGCCCTGCCCGATGTGCGCAGGAGCCATTGTTCATGTTCGGTTCGCGCGCGTCGTGTTCGGCGCCAGCGATGCCAAGGCCGGCGCGGCGGGCAGCGCGATGAATCTCCTGCAATTTCCCACGCTCAATCACCGTTGTGAAATCACCCGCGGCGTGCGCGAGGAGGAATGCCGCCAGCTTTTGCTCACGTTCTTCGCCGAGCAACGCGCGAAGAACGAAAAACTCAAGCGCGGTCTTGAAACGAACTGACCCCTCGCAACCCTGCATCGCCGGATGAACGTGCTCCAAAAAATCCGCTCGTTTCTCGGCCCGAAGGAAAAACCCGAGCATCTGCGGCGCGGCGAACGCGGCGAACGCGCGGCGGAAAAGCACCTGCGCTCCCTTGGGATGAAATTTTTGACGCGCAACTTTCGATCGGATCGCGGCGAGGTTGATCTCATCTTTCGCGATGAAGATTGCCTTGTGTTCGTGGAGGTGAAAACCCGTTCGTCGGAGGAATGGACACGCCCCGCCGCAGCGGTGAACGCCCGTAAACGCCGCCTGCTCTCTCAAACTGCGCTCGACTATTTGCGCCTGTTGAAAAATCCGCAGGTCAAAATCCGTTTCGACATCGTGGAGGTGTTGCTCTCCAACGGCCAGGTCCGGGAGATCCGCCACCTGCCGAACACATTCCAGATGAGCAAAGGCTTTCGCTACGGCTGAAGAGTGATTCTCAACCCGGCCCGAACGTCTGCTTCAAATACTCGATGCTCCGCGAAGCGATCACTTCCGCTCCGTCCTCAAACTTGAACACCTCCACGGAAACGAACCCGTCGTAACCCACCTCCCGCAACGCGACGGCGATCGGTTTGAAATCCACGTCGCCAAAGCCCGGGCCTTTCAGGTTTTTGTCGTTGGCGTGAAAATGCGCGAACTCGCCCCGGCTCTCGCGGATGATTTGCGGAATCGGTTTTGATTCCGAGCACATCGCCTTCACGTCGAGAATGATTTTGAACGCGCGTGAGTTGAACGGCTTCACGAACTCGATTGCCGCCGCCGCCGTGTTGATGAAGTTCGTTTCCGCAGGCGACAGCGGCTCGAAACAGATCGTCACACCGCGATCCTCGGCACGCTTCACCGCGTCGCGAAACGTCGCCACCGCCCATTCCCACGCCTGATCGCCGGAAACACCGGGCAAAAGATTCCGCTGCTTGGGCGAGCCGACGACCATGATTGTGCCACCCAGGTCCGCGCAGCAATCCACGAGG
>CAZFNB010000192.1:0-5419 GCA_964520235.1 uncultured Bifidobacterium sp.
GATTTGGAAGTGATGGCGCGATTGCCGTGCTTTGCCACTTTCACGCCAGCCGCTGCGCAGACGATGGCGACAGTCGTCGAGATATTGAACGTCCCGAGGTGGTCTCCGCCCGTTCCGCAGACATCAAGAATCTCACCCGCGCGCGTGTTTGGATCGAGGGGTGGTGAGATGGATAATTCTCTCAACTCGCCAGCGAACGCGGCGATTTCCTCCACAGTCTCACCCTTTATCGCGAGGGCTGTCAGGAATTGCGCCTTCGCTTCCACAGAAACACCCTCCGCAGTCAGTTGTTTCACCGCGTTGGCGACCTGTGACGGCGACAACGATTCATGTCGGTTGAGTTGTTCGATAAAGTCGTGCAGCACATGCGCAAGATATGCGCAACAAATGGCGGACAAAAACCAAAATATTTTTCAAGGAATTCGATTTCTGCGCGTCTATACTCGCAATTCGATATGGCCAAAAACGGAAATCGCGGTTGGATCAAATGGGTGATTGTGCTTGCTCTGGTGATTGCGGCAGTTGCGGGCTGGTGGTTCTACAAGGATCACAAGGAGGGCAAAGCCGAGTATCAAACCGTGAAAGTGACGCGTGGTGAAGTTGTTCAAGTCGTCACCGCCACGGGGATTTTGAATCCGGTGGTGAAGGTGGACGTGGGCAGCCAGATTTCCGGGATCATCCAGAAGCTTTACGTGGATTTCAATTCCATCGTCACCAACAATCAGGTCATCGCCCAACTGGACGCGGCAACGTACCGCGCCAACGTCAATTCTGCCGAAGGTGAACTTTCCAACTCGAAGGCATCGCTCGAACTGGCGGAAATCAACGCCCGTCGTGCGGAGGAATTGCACAAGGACAAACTCATTTCACAGGCGGATTATGATACGGCGATGGCGTCGTTGCATCAGGCGGAGGCGCAGGTGAAGGTACGCGGCGCGGCGCTGGAGCGGGCGCGCGTTGATCTGGCACGTTGCACGATCTATGCGCCCGTGGATGGGATCGTCATTGATCGCAAGGTGGATGTCGGTCAGACCGTTGCTGCGAGCCTGAGTGCGCCGGTGTTGTTCCAAATCGCGAACGATCTGACGAAGATGCAGATCAATGCCAGCGTGGCCGAGGCTGACGTTGGTGGTGTGAAAGCGGGGCAGGACGTGGATTTCACAGTGGATGCTTTTCCGAACAGAACGTTTCAGGGTCGTGTCACGCAGGTTCGTAACGCTCCCATCACGGTGCAAAACGTCGTGACCTACGACACCATCATCGAGGTGGACAATCCTGATCTCAAATTGAAGCCAGGCATGACGGCGACCGTCTTCATTGTCATCGAGCGCCGTCAAGATGTGCTCAAGATTGCCAATGCAGCGTTGCGATTTCGTCCGCCCGATGCACCCAGGCAGACCGGCACGACAAACACCGCATCGTCGGCAGCAACTCAGAGCACGAACAGACCCCCAGGATTTCAAGGTGGTGGTGATGGAGGTGGGCGGCGTGGCGGGCGACGCGGTGATGGTGATGGTGGAGGCCGGCCTGGTGGCGGAGGCGCGCGTGGCGGGCGAGGACAGGGCGAACGTCAACCTGTGCGGACTGTTTACCAGTTACCGGCCGAGGCTGGTTCTGCCGGCGGCGTGGAATTGAAACCAGTTCAGATCAGAACCGGAATCAGCGACGGCATTTTCACTGAAATCATCGAAGGTTTGGATGAGGGCGATGCAATTGTAACAAGCATCACCCAACCACAAGGGCAGGGTGGTGTGACGACTCCGGGAACGAGCAATCCATTCGGCGGCCCGGGCGGCGGCTTCCGGCGCTTCTGATTTTTACGGATGAATCCCGTCATCAAACTCGACGATCTTCACAAGACCTACCAGACGGGCGAGGTCGAAGTGAAGGCCGTGCGCGGCGTGTCACTTGAGATCATGCCCGGCGAATTCGTCGCGCTCATGGGCGCGAGCGGCTCGGGCAAATCCACGTTGATGAACACGCTCGGCTGTCTCGACCATCCCACCAGCGGACGCTACCTGCTTGATGGCGTGGATGTCACTCAATTGAACCGTGACGAGCGCGCCGACATCCGGAATCAAAAGATCGGATTTGTATTTCAAGGGTTCAATCTGCTTGCGCGCACTTCTGCCCTGGAGAACACCGAGCTGCCGATGCTTTACCAGCGCACCCGGCTTTCCACGGAAGAGCGCCACGAGCGCGCCTTGCACGCGCTTGAAACCGTCGGCCTCGCACAACGTGCGGATCATCATCCCAACCAGCTTTCTGGCGGACAACAACAGCGCGTGGCCATCGCGCGGGCGCTGGTCAATCGCCCGGCACTCCTTCTTGCCGACGAGCCGACAGGGAATCTCGACAGCCAGACAAGCATCGAAATCATGGGCGTGTTCCAGAAGCTCAACGACGCCGGCATCACCATTGTGATGGTCACGCACGAACTCGACATTGCCAACTACACGAAGCGTAACATCATTTTGCGGGATGGAAAAATCCTGAGCGACAAACCCGTCACAAGCCGGCTCAACGCTGGACACGAGCTGGCGCGGTTGAAACAGGCGCAGGCCGAGGTGAAGCTCGTATGAGATTGTTTGCCACCATCCGCCTTGCGGTGCGCGCGTTGCGCCGTAACAAGATGCGCTCGGTGCTGACCATGCTCGGCATCATCATCGGCGTCGGTTCGGTCATCGCTGCCGTGAGCATCACCACGGGTGCGACGAAACAGGTTGAGGATCGCGTTTCGGCGCTCGGCCAGAACGTCGTTACAGTTTTCTCCGGCAGTTTCACCAGCGGCGGAATGCGCGGTGGCTGGGGTGGCGCGCCCACGTTGACGATCGAGGACGCTGTTGCGATCAAGGCCGAGGTCGCCAACGTGGTTGCCGTAAGTCCCGAGGTTCGCGACCGCAACCAGGTCCTGGCCAACGGATTGAACTGGAACACGATGGTTCTCGGTGAGGGGCCGGACTACACGCAGATTCGCAGTTGGAGCGTTTCGGAGGGAGCGATGTTCACCGACGCTGACGTGCGCGGCGTCACCAAGGTGGCGGTGGTCGGCAAGACCATCGTGGATCAACTGTTCCCAAATGAAAACCCGATCGGTCAGAACATCCGTGTGCGGGACATTCCATTCAAGATCGTCGGCGTGCTTGCGCCAAAGGGTTTCAACCTGTTTGGACAGGATCAGGATGACACGGTGTTGATTCCCTACACGAGCCACATGCGGCGAGTGTCGAAGCGTACGTTCGTCAATTCGATTCTTGTTCAATGCACGACTGCTGATGCCATCACGAAGGTGCAACAGGACATCACCGAGTTGCTGCTCCAGCGCCGCAGCGGTCGTGAACAGGATTTCACAGTGCGCACGCAACTCGAACTCGCGCAGACCATGACTGCAACGTCGAAGACGATGTCCGTTCTGCTTGGCGCGATTGCAAGTGTGTCGCTCATAGTTGGCGGCATCGGCATCATGAACATCATGCTGGTCAGCGTGACGGAACGTACGCGGGAAATCGGCATCCGAATGGCTGTGGGTGCGCGGGCAGGGGACATTCTTGTTCAATTTCTGGTTGAAGCCGTGACGTTGAGCGCGATCGGCGGCATCTTCGGCATCTGCCTTGGTATGGCCACAGCGCACATAGTCGCGGAATCCACCGGCTGGCCGACGCTCACTCCAGTTTCATGGATTGTGATCGCCGCGTTTTCCAGCGCTATCGTCGGGGTGGTCAGCGGTTTTTATCCTGCGTGGAAGGCATCCAAGCTCGACCCCATCGAGGCGTTGAGGTATGAATGACATCGCGAGGTCGCGGACTTTTTGAAGCGTCCGCTTCACCTGCCGGATGAGAACCAAATGAGCGCCGAGATCCTGTCCACGCACACGCCCGCGCTGTTCAACGTCGCCGTCAAACGCGCGGCGGATTTGCTGCGCGCGGGCGAACTCGTCGCGTTGCCAACGGAGACGGTTTATGGGCTTGCCGCCAATGCGCTTGATGCAAAAGCCGTGGCGAAAATTTTCGAGGTCAAGGGGCGGCCTTCGCACAATCCCGTCATTGTGCATGTGGCCGATGCCGGCATGGCACGCCAATGCACGGCTCACTGGCCTGAGAGTGCCGACGCGCTGGCACGGTCGTTCTGGCCGGGGCCGTTGACGATGGTTTTGCCGCGCGCGGTGAACATTCCGGATGTCGTGACCGCTGGTGGAAGCACTGTGGGTGTTCGTTGGCCGGGTCATCCGTTCATCCAGGCGGTGATTCGTGAGTGCGGTTTTCCGCTGGCTGCGCCAAGCGCGAATCGCTCAAACAGCATATCGCCCACAAACGCCCAGCATGTGGTCAGACAACTCGGCGACAGGTTGCGTCTCATCGTGGATGGCGGTCAGTCCCAGGTCGGCATCGAATCCACGGTGGTTGATCTGGTGTCGCAGCCGCCTCGCATGTTGAGGCCGGGGATGATCCATGAGGAATCGCTTGTCGCCGTTATTGGCAAGGTGTCAGTTGGAGAATCTCAGGCACACGTTGAAGGTGCATTGCGCAGTCCCGGCTTGCTGAAAAAACACTACGCTCCGCGGGCAAGACTGACGCTGTTGAAGTGGGGCGGCAACGAGGACTTCGAGAAAAAATTGGCGCGTGAGGAATCGGGTGTTCCACGTTCAAAGATTCAGGTGATTGCGCACACGCACATTCCATCCACCGAGGGATTCGCGGGAGTCAGCGTCATTCCACACGATGCGGAGGCGTTTGCCCGGGCGATTTACGCGGAGTTGCATCGTTGTGACGAGGCCGGCGTGGAGCGCATCATTGTGGAAGCATTGCCTGATTCAATCGAATGGCGGGCTGTCGCCGACCGTCTGAATCGTGCGGCGGCGGGTTGACGAATCCAGCCCGTTGCCTCAACCTTCAAAAAGCATGAAATTTTTGGGAACGTTAATGGTGATGGCGGGAACGATTTGTTCCCTCACCGCACAGGAGCAAACCAACCAGATGCGGATGCTGTTGCTGGAAGATTGCATTCAACAAGCTCTGGAACACAATCTCGACCTTCAGATCGAGCGTTACAACCCCCGCCTCAGCCGGCTCAACCTTCGCAGCGCCTACAGCGGTTACGATCCCACGTTCAGCATCAACGGGCAGCACCGTCACGAATTGTCCGGCGGAGGATTCAATTCCATCATCGGTACGAACACTCCTTCACGCATAGAAGACAGGAATTCCTTTTCATCCGGCTTGGAGGGCAAGCTGCCCGGTGGATTCGGATACTCGCTTGGCGGTTCGATCAGCGAGTCCTACGGGCGTCAGACATTGCCGTTTGATTCGACCGGTGGTGATGCGTCAATAGACATGTCGCAGCCGTTGCTGAAAAATTTCTGGATAGATGGCACCCGGTTGAACATTGCCGTTGCAAAAAACAATCTCAAATCGTCGGAGCA
>CAZFNB010000193.1:0-5409 GCA_964520235.1 uncultured Bifidobacterium sp.
CATGGGCGGAGATTCCGGCTCAATGATGGCTTGAAATCTTTGCGGGTTGTCTTTCGGTTTCTGCTCGACTTGGCCTCTTTTGCTTCCGAATCATTCGCGCGGTGCAATCCTGTGTCATCTTCAATCCTGCGGCCAAAGGCCAGAAGGCCGGGCGCTTCAGGAACATTCTGGATTCGATTTCCAGGGAAGTTCAACTCAAGCGAACATCCTGTCCGGGTGATGCGCGGCGACTGGCTGCGGAGGCTGTCAACGAGGGGTTTGAAACCATTTTTGCGGCGGGAGGAGATGGAACGCTCAACGAAGTGCTCAACGGAATCGGCGATGTACCCGACGGATTTGAGCGGGTGCGCCTCGGAGTGCTGCCGTTGGGGACGATCAATGTTTTCGCGCGCGAACTCGGCATTCCTCTCTCGCCGGAGGCGGCGTGGCCGGTTTTGCGTGAAGCCGGGGAAATCCGCATGGACCTGCCGTGCATTGAATCGGGCCTTGCGGACGAAAAGCGGCGGATTTATTTCGCGCAACTCGCCGGCGCCGGACTTGATGCCCGGGCCATTGAACTGGTTGACTGGCCGTTGAAGAAAAAGATCGGACCGCTTGCGTACGTGGTGGCCGGACTCAAGGCGATGCGCGAATCACAGGCGGACATCAAGGTCGCAGACGGGGCCAAGATCATTTCCGGCCAGCTTATGCTGATCGGGAACGGAACGCTTTACGGCGGCTCTTACAAAATTTTTCCCGGAGCGTCCTTGAACGATGGATTGTTGGACGTTTGCATCTTTCCAAAGGTGAACTGGTCGTTGCTTCTCAAATGTGGCATGTCGCTGCTGTTGCGAAAGAAACTCCCCGAGGGATGCGTCATGCGGCTGCGCACCAGATCGTTCAGTCTGGGCGGTCATGCAGCCTTTGAAGTGGATGGCGAACTGGCGGGCCGCCTGCCGGCGGGTGTGCATGTGCGCCCTGGCGGATTACGCGTGCTCGCACCCCGATGACACATGGTTGAAACCGGGATTCCCCCGGGTGTTTTGTTTCGTATTTCCTGATGATTCATCCCGGGTTTGCCGTATTTGAAGCAGTTTCTTCTACGGACTATCTGTGTGGCGTGGAGAATAACATCCAAAAAAGTGGAGTGGATATGAAAACGACAAACCAAGACTCAAGCGAGACAGGATTCATGCGACGCGTGCGAGCATTGGTGGGCCGCAGACAAGCCGCTGAACCGGCGGCAGTCGTCCGCGAGGAGGGCAGGCCAAAACCCAATCCCGCCACCAGCCCAAAAGTTTTGATCGTGGACGATGATCCTGTTTTTGTGAAAGCCACGACAGTGAAACTCGAAAACGAAGGTTTCGCGGTCGTCGCAGCCAAGGATGGATCGGAAGCGATTGCTGCCATGCGCGAGCAAAAACCCAGCCTGTTGTTGTTGGACGTGGAATTCCCTTCAGATGTCAGCATGGTCGCTTGGGATGGATTTTCCATCATGTCATGGCTTCGCCGATTCGAGGAAGGCCGCAGGATTCCCATCATCATGGTGAGTGGCGGCGATCCGTTGAAATATGTCCGTCGTGCATTGACCAGCGGTGCGAAGGCGTTTTTCCACAAGTCCACAAACCCCGGCAATCTTGTGTCTGCCATCAAGTTGACGCTGGCGGGCAAACTGGCATCCATGCCGCAGCCGGCGCAGGCGAACTTCCAGATTTAACCGCCGGTTTGGAGAGAAAGTGGTGGGTTGGCAGGGACTCGAACCCTGGACCAATGCCTTAAAAGGGCACTGCTCTACCAACTGAGCTACCAACCCACATTGAGACAAAACAGCCGGCGCTCGTTGCCAAAGCGATCTGCCGGGAATTTCTGACCGAAGCCGAAATGTGCCCGACATCCTAGAGGGCACATGCCCTTCGGGCAAGGATTTTCCCGCCGCCTATCGTGACGTCCGGTTTGCATCAGCAGCGTTGCAACTCCAAACGCTCGCGCTATGATTCCACGAAAAGGAACCATGGCCAGTGTGTTTGAATTTATCTTGAATGGCCGCCCCGTCCGCGTCGCGGACGTTTCTCCCAACACGACCCTGCTCGAATATTTCCGCAACTCCGGACTCACCGGCTCCAAAGAAGGTTGTGCTGAGGGTGATTGTGGCGCGTGTTCGGTGGCGATCATCGAACGTGGCTCTGGCGGCAAACCCACCTATCGCGCGGTGAACAGTTGCATCATGCCCGTCTGTCTCGTGGCGGGTCGTGAAGTCGTGACGGTGGAAGGAGTCGGCTGTTCGGCCAAGCCACATCCCGTGCAGCAGAAGATGGTCGAGCATCTCGGCTCGCAATGCGGCTATTGCACGCCGGGTTTCATCTGCTCGATGTTTGAAGGCTACTATCGCAACGATCTCCGCACCCACGATGACCTCGACGAACAACTCGCCGGCAATCTCTGTCGTTGCACTGGCTACCGTCCGATCCGCGATGCGGCGATGGATGCCTTTGCTTGTAGGAGACGAGGTGACGAGTCTCAAACTGAAAAGAGAACAGAGATTCCTCACGTCGTCTCCTGCACGGATGAATTCGCGGCACGTCTCAAAAAACCTAACGCCATGCTCGGTGCGGCGGACTACGAAAGCGGTGGAGAAAAGTTCCTGCGCCCAACTTCGCTGGCCGAATTGCTAGCGCAACTAAAAGCCAATCCCGTCGCGCGTTTGATTGCTGGTGCAACCGAACTCGGCCTCGAAATTACCAAGCGCTACAAAAAGTTTCCCACGCTTATCTCCACCGAGGCAGTGGTGGAGTTGAAGGAAATCAAATCCACGGCGAATGAGTGGCGCATCGGGGCGG
Source organism: uncultured Bifidobacterium sp. (assembly GCA_964520235.1). Taxonomy (GTDB): domain Bacteria; phylum Verrucomicrobiota; class Verrucomicrobiia; order Limisphaerales; family JADLHS01; genus JADLHS01. The sequence goes on from CAZFNB010000193.1 coordinate 2,817, forward strand.
CGGTTACGCTTACGGAAATCGAGGATCAACTGGGTGAAGAATTCCCAATGCTCGGTGACATGCTGCGTGTCTTCGGCTCGCGACAGATCCGCAATCGCGCCACGATGGGCGGCAACATCGTCACCGCCTCGCCCATCGGCGATAGCGCGCCGGTGCTGCTGGCGCTGGATGCGAAGGTGGTGCTGGCAAAACTGCAAGACGAGGTAGGGCGCGTCACTCCGTGCGCGCCTTTGTCCGGCCAGACAGAAGTCGGTGCGCACGGAGTGACGCGCCCTACCAGCGAAAGAGTTATTCCCATCGCCGACTTCTTCCTCGCCTACCGCAAGACCGTGCTCCAGCCCGGCGAAGTATTGAAAGCCATTCTCATACCTCGCGGCGTTCCGTCACCGGGACTCACGCGCAAAACGGCGTGGTTCAAAGTTTCCAAGCGCCGTGAGATGGACATTTGCACAGTGGCGGGCGCGTTCGTGGTGGATGTGGATGCGCAGAACGTCATCCGTCATGCGCGGTTTGGTTACGGCGGTGTGGCGGCCATGCCATCGCGGGCAAAGAAAACGGAAGCGGCTTTGCTGGGCAAATCTTGGAGCACCGAAACCATTGCGAGTGCGTTGCCGATTCTGCGGACGGAGTTTACACCCATCTCGGATGTGCGCGGTACGGCGGAATACCGCAGCGGCCTCATCACGAGTTTGCTGGAGAAGTTCTATTTTGATTCCGTAGCAGCCGACGTGAGCCGGCTCAATTCAAAAACTGAATTTAGTCAGAGCGGACTCACGTCCGCTGCCACGAGAACAATTCCTCACGAAAGCGCGCACAAGCACGTCACGGGTGAGGCGATGTATGTGGACGATCAGACGAGCGGTAAGAATTTTCTCGAAGTCTGGCCGGTCTGTTCACCGCACGCGCACGCGAAGATTCTCAAGCGCGACGCCACCGCCGCGCGCCAGATGCCCGGGATCAAAGCCGTGTTGCTCGCTGAGGACATTCCAGGTCGCAACGACGTGGGCGCGGTGAAACAGGATGAGATTCTGCTCGCGGACAAAGAGGTTTTGTTTCACGGCCATCTCGTCGCGCTGGTCGTCGGCGAGTCGCAGGAAGCCTGTCGTGCGGCAGCGGAGAAGGTGGTCGTGGAATACGAACCGCTCGCTCCGATCTTCACGTTGCGTGATGCCATCGCAAAGAGCAGTTTTCACAACGAGCCCAATTTCATCCGGCGTGATGACGTGAAGCAGAGTCTGGCTGGAGCACCACTGGTGCTCGAAGGCGAATTCGAGTTCGGCGGACAGGAGCATTTTTATCTGGAGACGAATGCGGCATGGGCGGAGCAAGGCGAAGATGGTTCAATTTTCGTTGTTTCCTCCACGCAGCATCCATCCGAAGTGCAGCAAATCGTTTCGCATGTCCTGCATCTGCCGGCGAACAAAGTCGTGATCCAGATGCCGCGCATGGGTGGCGGCTTCGGCGGCAAGGAAACCCAGGCGGCCACGCCAGCGGCGCTGGCGGCACTCGCGGCACATCACACTGGCAGGCCGGTGCGCGTGCGGTTCAATCGCGATCAGGACATGATGCTCACCGGGCATCGCCATCCGTTTCTCGCAAAGTTCAAGGTTGGTTTCGATGTGGACGGCAAGCTGCTCGCGTTGCAGGCGCATCTCTGGTCGAACGGCGGGTGGTCGCAGGATTTATCGCAAGCTGTGACGGATCGGGCGCTGTTCCACTTGGACAACTCTTATTACATTCCAGCAGTGGAATTTCGCGGGCAGGTGGCGAAGACACATCTGTCGTCGAACACGGCGTTTCGTGGTTTTGGCGGACCTCAGGGCATGCTCGTTATCGAGGAAATCATGGATCGCGTCGCGCGGCGGCTCGGGTTACCGCCGGAGGTGGTGCGGGAGCGAAATCTGTATCACGGTGCGGGCGAGACGAACACGACGCATTACGGCCAGCTCATTGAAGACAACCGGATTCAGACGATCTGGCATGAATTGAAGAAGTCGGCGGAGTTGGAGAAGCGGCGCGCAGAAATCTCGCGATGGAACGCCGCGCAGCCATATCGCAAGCGCGGTATCGCAATGACGCCGGTGAAGTTTGGCATCAGCTTCACGGTCACGCATCTCAATCAGGCGGGGGCATTCGTGCTGGTTTATCAGGACGGCACGGTGCAGGTGAATCACGGCGGCACGGAGATGGGGCAGGGCTTGCATACGAACGTCTCGATGATCGCGGCGCAGGAACTGGGGGTGAGGCTGGAAAGCATCCGCGTGATGACCACGAGCACGGATAAAGTGCCCAACACGTCGGCGACGGCGGCGAGCGCGGGCACGGACTTGAACGGCGCGGCGGTGAAGAATGCGTGTGAGATTTTGCGTGGCAGGTTGCTGCCGGTTGCGCAGGCGTTGTTGAAGGAGAAACTCGGAAGTGAACCTAAGTTGGAGAATGTTTCTTTCGCGAACGGTGAAGTGTTTGATGCGACCGCGCCGCGAACCAAATTGACCTTCGCGCAAGTCGCGCAGAAGGCTTACATGCAGCGCGTGAGCCTTTCGACGACGGGTTATTACGCGACACCGGGGATTCATTGGGATCGCGCGGCGGG
>CAZFNB010000194.1:0-5383 GCA_964520235.1 uncultured Bifidobacterium sp.
TTCCCACCGGTCGTGCCTGGTGCTGGGAAACGGCATCGCAAAGCAACGGCGCTCCGGTCTGCGTGTTCACCGTGCAAAACGATTTCGCGCCGGTGGGCGGGACGGATTCGGATTGGACCAACGACCGCATCTATTATTACTACGCGCGCTGGACAGGCACAGGCTGGCAGAAACGTTTCATCGCGCAGGCGGGTCGTCCGCTCTATTCCGCCGAGGATGATTACGCGGGCGGCATCTGCCTTGATCCCGCCGAGCCGGACGTGGTTTACATCTCGAGCAACGCGCAGAATCCCTTCAACCTGACCGACATCACCAACGTCACATTGAGCGCGAGCCAGCGTTACGAAATCTGGCGTGGAGTCACGGGGGACGGAGGGCTGACGTTCACCTGGTCGCAGATCACGTCCAATTCGGCGGTGGACAATCTTCGCCCCTACGTGCCGCGTCGCAACGGCGGAGAACGCTGCGTGCTGTGGTTTCGCGGCAATTATTCCACGTACACGTCCTACACCTGCTCGATTGTCGGGTTGTTCACTTCTGTCATTCCCACAAATGCACCGACACCGCCCAAACCCAGGATCAGCTACATTGACGCGACTTCCGGTTCCGCCGGAAACACTGCGCTTGCCGCCGGAAGCACGTTCAACCACAGCACAGCCACCAGCGGCACGGATGGACTCTGGCGCTTGCGGACACTGGGCAATGCCGCCACGGCGTTTGAGTCCGGCGGAGACATCACCTCGGCCGGAAATGCGGTCAACGGCAACAATGAAGATGCGCCTCGCCTCGCGATGACGGTCACAAATCTTTCCCCGAACACGTCATTCAACGTCTATGTCTATTTTTGGAATGCCACGTCCGGCGGACAGGATTGGCGCATCCGCGCCGCGCTGACCAACGCACCGGGCGAACTTCCACTGTTCACGGCAGCCACGCAAACCAATCCCGTTGCATCCGAGTTCGTTTCATCTCCTCTTTTGACCGAGTCGGATCGGGTGATGAAGCAGGCGCACCTTGGTGCGGTCATTTCCGACGGCGCGGGGCAACTCAGGATTTATGTGGACGATGATCCGGCCGCGCGCGCGGGCATCGCAAACGGCTGGTTGTATCGGACGTGGTTCGATGGTGTGGGAGTCCAGTCGAACTTTCAGGTGGCATCGTATCCGACAAATCTTACCGCGAGCGTCAGCGGAAATCTGCTTCAAGTTTCCTGGCCTGCATCGCACACAGGCTGGCGGCTGGAGTCCCAGACCAACACGCCCAGCGCAGGGATTGGAACAAACTGGATGACGGTGGCGGATTCGACGACGACCAATCAACTTGCCGTGGCGATCAATCCCGCGGTCGGCGGCGTTCTCTTCCGGCTGGCTTATCCGTGACCGGACGATGTCACGCCACAAACTTCGGCTCAAACACCGTGCCGAAACCGTGCTTGCGCAACAGTTCGATGAACCGGGCGATGCCGCTTTTTTCGTCCGTGCCAAGATGATAATGGATGTGCCAGCCGAAATAATCCTTCCGAAAATCCTCGGTGTACTCCGGGCGGTCGCGGATGATATGATCCAGCGTATCGAGTCCGAAATCGCGCGCCTCACGAAGCTGCCGGCGCAGTTCGGCGTTGTGAACGCCGCGCCGCAGCGCCCACACCGCATAGACGAACGGCAGGTTCGTCAACTCCGACCATGCCGTGCCGAGATCGAAAATCTCGTGACCGGTGTTCGCGAACGCAAAATCCAGCGCCGCGTCTCCAATGAGCAGGACGAAATCCTTTTCTTTCGCTGACGCGTAATTTTCCAGCGGCTTGAATTCCGGTTTCAGCCCGCGCTCGGCCAGCAGCACCTTCATCAGAGTGACGCTCGAAAGCGAGGCCGTGTCGCAAAAGATTTCCCGCGCCTGCTCGATCGGTCTTCTATGCGCGAGGAAAACACTTCTCACCTCGCCCAGCGAAGCCACGGCGATTCCGTCCAGCACGTCATAGCGGTCGTTGAACAACACCTCGACGGTGCTGACAAGCGCTGCGTCCAGTTCGTCACGTCGCAGCATCTCCGCGAGTTTCGATGGCGGTGCGAAAATGATCTGCTCCTCCAGCCCGCGTGTGAGCGGCACGGCGTTCAGCGCCTTCACCGAGCCGACGCGGAATCCACCCAGCGATTGTGCGAGACCGAATTCACGCTCGCGATTCGCCGTGCGTTGCTCGCGTTCGATGCGTTTGGCGATGACATCCGCCGGTTCGGGCGGGGACATGCGGAGGCCGGACGATGATTCTGGCGTAGCCATCTGGTTTGGAGATTAGCCACATCGCGTCACCAAGCCAAGCGCGGTCACGAATGGAAATAGCCAAGCTCGCGCAATGACGAGTAATCCTTCGTGCGCGTTTCTGTGGCGCAGCCGATGATGATATGATCCAGCACGTCTATCTTGAGCAGTTGTCCGGCGCGGATGAGATCGCGCGTGACCTTGATGTCGGCGTCACTCGGTGTGGGATCGCCGCTGGGATGGTTGTGGACGAGGATGACCGCGCTGGCGTTGGCGGCGATGGCAGGTTTGAAAACGTCGCGCGAATGGACAAGGATCGTGTCCACCGTGCCCTCCGGGCCCTCCGCAATCCTGATCAACCGCCGCCGGGTGTTCAACAACAGCACCTGCAATTGCTCCGATTGCTTCAACCGGTTCCTGCTGCGCATCAGACGTACGACAGCCTCGGGATTGTCGAGCACATCGGATTCTGAATGGAGTTCCCTGGCCATCAACTCGGCGAGCTTGAACGCCGCCGCCAGCGTGACCGCCTTGTCCCGTCCGATTCCCTTGACCGCACACAATTCGTCCACGGTCGCCTTGGCGAGCGCGTGGAGGCTGTTGTCGAATCTGGCGAGAAGTTGTTTCGCCACGTCCACCACGTTCGTGCCCTTCAGGCCTGTGCGAAGCAGAATCGCGACGAGTTCCGCCGGAGTCAGTGCGTCCGGCCCGAGCGCGGCCAGTCGTTCGCGCGGGCGCTCGTCAACTGGCTGGTCTTTGATGCGCAGGGCCTGGGGCATGGCGGATTTTTAACCGGAAGCGCCGGCGAAGCCACGCAAAAAATCCTGCGTGAACGGGGAAGGCGGTCAAAGTTTCCTGCCTGTCAGTTTCTCGTAAGCTTCCAGATATTTCGCCTGTGTTTTGGCGACGACATCAGCGGGCAACGCGGGTGCGGGCGGGGTTTTTCCCCAGTCGAGCGTTTCGAGGTAGTCGCGGACGAATTGTTTGTCGAAGCTCGGCTGCCCTTTGCCGGGCGCATATTCGCAGGCGGGCCAGAAACGCGATGAGTCGGGCGTGAGCACTTCGTCAATCAGGATGAGCCTGCCCTCGAAAAGTCCGAACTCGAATTTCGTGTCCGCGATGATGATGCCGCGCTGGCGGGCGTAATCGCGGGCGAACTTGAAAATCTTCAGGCTCAGATCACGTGCCTGGTTTGCGATGTTGTCCCCGAGAATCTTCTTCGCTTCGTCGAATGAGATGTTTTCGTCGTGACCGGTTTCCGCCTTGGTCGAGGGTGTGAAGATCGGTTCAGGTAACTCGGAAGATTCCTGTAATCCAGGCGGCAGCGGAACGCCGCAGACAGTCTGTGATTTCTTGTATTCCTTCCAGCCTGACCCGGCGAGGTAACCGCGCACGATGCACTCGACGGCGAGCGGTTGGGCCTTCTTGACGATCATCGCGCGTTTGGCGAGCGCGGCTTTTGTTTCGGCTGGGATGTGGGCGAGCGCGGGCACGTTGAACGATTCTCCCGCCTTCACGAGGCGATGGTTCGGCACGAGCTTCTCGGTCTGGTCGAACCAGAAATGGGAAATCTGCGTGAGCACCTCGCCTTTGCGCGGGATGCCGTTGGGCATCACACAATCGAAAGCGGAGATGCGGTCGCTCGCGACGAACAGGAACGTGTCGCCGAGGTCGAATATCTCCCGGACCTTGCCGCTTTTGAGCTTCTTGATGCCTGGTAATTCGAGATTGAGCAATGTGTCGCTGGTCGCCATGCGGCGCAAAATATGTGTGGCCCAAAGCGCGGAGCAAAGCGCAAAGTTTTCCCGGTTGAGATTTCCCACGCGCCGGTTATTTTTCCGTCATGCCGATCTACGAGTTTCATTGCGGAAAGTGCGAGAAGGACAGCGAAATCCTGGTGCGTTCAAGCGATTGGGAGGGAACAAAATGTCCGCATTGCGGTTCGAGCAAGCTGGAGAAAAAGTTTTCTACCTTCGCATCTAGTACGGCAGGTGAAAGCGCACCTGCCCCGAACAGTTGTTCCGGCGTCCCGAGTTCCTGCGGCATGTGCGGCACCGGCAGGCCGCACCGGCACTGAAGAAATCATCTCCCGCAAACTTCGCTGGCCCGCACGCGCGTCAAATCCTCGACCGTCCAGTCGGCTTTGTGCGGTTTCAGTTCGTCGAACTTCGCGCCGCCGGTGGCCACGGCCAGAACCTTTGCGCCGATGGCGCGACCGCACCGGATGTCCAGTGGCGTGTCACCGATGACAAGGATTTCCTCGCCGCGCAGTTTGCGGTTCAACACGCGGCTGCCCCGGCGGTGTGCGGCGGCGGCGATCTGGTCGCGGTCTTCGTGGTCGTCCGCAAATCCACCGGTCTCGAACTCCTTCCACAGATCGAAGTGACGCAGCTTGATCTCCGCGCCGAGCCGGATGTTGCCCGTGAGCAGGCCGATGACGGGCGGTTGCGGCAGCGCGCGAGCATCCGCGATGAAACCCCAGATGCCAGGGCACGCCTCCGTGTGGCTCTGCGCAAGGATATGATCCAGCCAGAAGACATAGCTCTCGAAGAATCGTTGGAAATTTTCCGGGGTGGCGGGGATGCCGTTCATCCCGAAAAATTCGCGCACGAGACTTACATCCGTGCGCCCGGCGAACCGGATTTTCTCCACGCCGTTGTGGACGCCGAATTCCGTGGCGAACACTTTTGCGAACGCCTTGATGCCCGCGCCGCCGGTGTGGACCAGCGTGCCGTCTATGTCGAATAAAACGAGTCGAACCATCGGGCGAACAGGCTTATCAAGAACTGTCAGAAGTCAATCCAACGAAACGGGAAATATGTGGGCCGGGACTGGCCGCAATAGAGCACAGGGATCATAAACAATGAAGCTTTCGGCAAATGGATTTCGCGTCCACAAAGACTCCACGCCTGCGGCACTGATTGCCGCGCGTTTCACTTCAGGCGAAGAGATGGCGGATGCTTGACTTCACTTCTTGCAGCTTCGCGTCCTTGATTTTTCCGGCGGCGTAGAGAATCACGGACTGCTCCACAGTAAACAGGCGGTTCGCGCGGATGAAGCTGTCCACCGCCAGCCGTCCGCGCTCAAAGTCGGCGAGAACCAGCGGAATGGAGTAGCCATCAGAGCG
>CAZFNB010000195.1:0-5371 GCA_964520235.1 uncultured Bifidobacterium sp.
GCCTCACGCCGCAGCGATGCGTTCCGCGTTGGAGATTGATTTTGCGGATCTGGACGAAGGCGACCTGGTCGTGCATCTGCAATACGGCATCGGACGGTTTCTCGGTTTGAAAAATCTGCCCGCCGGCCACGGCGCACGCGGCAAAGGCCCGTCAACAGCCCGCCTGGAATCCTCGACCGAATGTCTCGTCATCGAATACGCGCCGAATGACGGCGACGTCGAGCCGCCGAAACTTTACGTTCCCGTCACAGAATCGCATCTCGTCAGCAAATACGTCGGCGCGGGCAAGGTGCGTCCGCCGCTCAACACCCTTGGCGGCACACGCTGGCGCAAGGCCAAGGAACAGGCCGAGAGCGCCGTGCGTGACGTGGCAGCAGAGTTGTTGCGCATCCAGGCCGCGCGCGAATCGCAGGCGGGCCACGCCTTCAAACCCGATGTTCCTTGGCAGCGCGAGTTTGAAAGCTCGTTTATTTATGAGGAGACGCCCGATCAGATCAAGGCGATCTCGGAAACGAAGACCGACATGGAGCGCGCAAAGCCGATGGATCGCCTGATCTGCGGCGATGTCGGTTTTGGAAAAACCGAGGTGGCCATCCGCGCCGCGTTCAAGGCGGTGATGGACGGCAAACAGGTGGCCGTGCTCGTGCCGACAACGGTCCTGGCTCAACAGCATTACAACAATTTCCGTGAGCGCATGGCGGATTATCCGGTGCGCGTCGAACTGCTCTCGCGATTCCGCACCAGACGTGAACAGGCTGGTGTCATCAAAGACCTCGCAGCGGGCGCGGTGGACATTGTTGTGGGCACGCATCGTATCGTGCAGGATGACATCGCGTTCAAGGAGCTTGGCCTGGTGGTGATTGACGAGGAGCAGCGTTTTGGCGTGTTGCACAAGGAAAAGTTCAAGCGCCTGCGAACTCTCGTGGACGTGCTGACGTTGAGCGCGACACCGATTCCGCGCACGCTTTATCTGGCACTGACCGGTGCGCGAGACATGAGCACGATCCAGACGCCGCCGCATGACCGGTTGCCGGTGGAAACCATCGTGGCGGAATTCGACGAGCGATTGATCCGCGACGCCATCCAGCAGGAGTTGAATCGCGGGGGGCAGGTCTTTTTCCTGCACAACCGCGTGATGACGATTCAGACGATGCAGCAGACGTTGCAAAAGCTCGCGCCGCACGCGCGCATCGTCGTCGGTCACGGCCAGATGAATGCGGACGACCTCGAGGAAGTGATGACCACGTTCATCAATGGCGAGGCGGACGTGCTGCTTTCCACGACCATCATCGAGAGTGGACTGGATATTCCGAATGCGAACACCATCATCATTGACCGGGCGGATCGTTTCGGCCTGAGCGATCTCTACCAGTTGCGCGGGCGCGTGGGGCGCTACAAGCATCAAGCCTACGCCTATCTGTTGCTCCCGCGCCACGCGCGTCTGCTCACGGATGTGCGCAAACGAATCAGCGCGATGAAACAATACTCGACGCTTGGCAGCGGATTCAAAATCGCCATGCGCGATCTGGAAATCCGCGGCGCGGGGAATCTTCTCGGTGCAGAACAAAGCGGTCACATTACGGCAGTCGGCTTCGAGCTTTACTGTCAGTTGCTCAAACAAAGCGTCGGCTCGCTCAAAGGAGAGAAGGTCAGGCCGCGCATCGAGGTGCGCGTGGCGCTGGATTTTCTGGGCGACGCCGCGAATCTGCCGGATAGCTACGCGCCGGAGTCGCACCAGCGCATCGAGATTTATCGCAAGCTTGCGCAGGCCGCGGACAAAACGGCGCTGGAGTCGCTGCAAAGAGAGCTGCGGGACCGCTTCGGCCCGGTGCCGGTGCCGGTGGAAACATTGTTATCGGTGACGGAACTCAAAATCCTGGCCGGAGAAAAATCCGTGACGGCGGTTGAGGTGGAGGAGGACAAATTGAAACTCACAAGGCACGGTGATTTCATCACACTCGGCGGAAAGTTTCCACGCCTGACCAGGAAGGATATGAAGGGCAGGCTCAAGGAGATCAAGAGACTGCTGCTCGCATTATGAAAAACCGGCCAGACATGGGCCTGGCCGGTTTTGAGAAAGGTGCGGATTATTTTTTGGCGCTGCAAGTCGGGCAGGTGGCGCAGGTGGTTTTGCCGTCGGCGCAGCACTGCATTCCGCATGCTGATTTTGCGGCGGATTCCTTTTTGCAGCAGGTGGATGAGCAGCCGCTCAGGATGACGGCGGCGACGGCGACGACGAACAAGGATGTGATGATCTTCATGGTTTCGGTTTTGTTTGTTTTGTCGTCCGCTCAGGCCCGGACCACGCAGTCCGAAGCCGCAGCCGACACGCCGGAATCCTAGCGCACGATTTTTATTTGTCCACCCGCCACGTCACCGGCGGGTGTGACTGAAACTGCCGTGCACGCTGGCCTTCTTGATCATAATCTTGTTCTTAATCTTACTCTCCGGCGGGACAGATTAAGAAAAAGATTATGATTACGATTAAGAACCGAACCGCCCGCGCGGCACTTCAGTTGCACCCGTCACCGGTAGGGCTGGTGCAATTCCACCGGCGCGGCTTTTTTCTTCGCCCGCATCCGTATGTTCAAGGCTTCGACACCCACGGAGAACGCCATCGCAAAGTAGATGTAGCCTTTTGGAATCTCCTTGTGGAATCCCTCTGCGACCAGCGCGCAGCCGATGAGCAGCAGAAAGCTCAACGCGAGCATTTTCAAGGAGGGATGCTTGTGGATGAAGTCACTGATCCTGCCCGCAAAAAACAACATGAACACCAGCGCGATGATGACGGCGGCGATCATCACGGGCAGATGTTTCGCCATGCCCACGGCGGTAATGACGGAGTCCAGTGAGAACACGATGTCCAGGATCAGAATCTGAAACACCACTGCAGCGAACTTCGGAACGACGCGGCTCGAAACCTCGCCATCTTCGCCTTCGAGTTTTTCGTGAATCTCATGCGTGCTCTTCCAAAGAAGGAACAGCCCGCCCAGAATCAAAATCAAATCGCGACCCGACACCGGATGCGCGTGTTCCGTGAGGCCAAAGGTTGGAATCTCGAACAGCGGCTTCGTCAGCTTGACCATGAACGCCAGTCCGCACAGCAACAACACGCGCGTAACGAGCGCCAGCATCAACCCGGTCTGGCGCGCCTTGGGCTGCTGCTCGGGCGGCAGCTTGCCTGCGAGGATGGAGATGAAAACGATGTTGTCTATGCCGAGAATGATTTCGAGCACGGTCAACGTCAGCAGGCTGACCCAGATTTCGGGGTTCGTGATCCAGTCCATAACGGGCGGAATGTTTGTTCAAGCGCGCAACGAACTCAAATCCATTGCGACATGAAAAAAGCGGCCAGAGTGCAACCCCGGGCCGCTCTTGTTGGCATTGATATTGCCGGAAGACGTTATTTCTTTTCTTCCTTCTTCGGATTGCACTTCTCGCAGGTCTTGCCTTCCTTCTTGGCATCCGCGCAGCACTTGTGGGCGCAGTCCTTGTTTTCGGCCTTGGCCTTGTCACAGCAGGACTTCTTTTCCTCTGCCTGGACGCAGCAGCAGAACGCGGCGGCGCAGACGGCAACGAGCAGAACTTTGATGGTTTTCATGCGATTTGGTTTGGTGTTTTCCCGCTCATCCGCGCAATAGCGGCCACCCAGCCGCCGGCCCGGATGATTGAGGGAACGCCGCCAGCCTACTCCTGCCGCCCAAATTGTCCATAACGATGTTGCTTCACGCATGGCTTGAACTGCCTGCCCGGTTTCTTCTATTGTCCTGTTGTGAGCGACTCGAACGAACTGCGCGTGGCCAAGTGGCCGTTCTTTGCCGGCAATCTCATTTTGCTCGGCCTGGCCTGTTTCATCTACTGGCAGGCGCCCCAAGGCCCGCTCAAACCGTGGGAGATCACCGCCGGAGCCGTCTGCATCCTTCTCGGCACCGGCCTCGCCGTCACACCCTACATCCTCGAATACCGCGCTCTCGTCAAATACGGCGCGCTCAACCGCCTCATCGCCACCAGCGCCCTTTGCACCGCCACGGAAAAAATCCAGAACCTCGAAGCCCTCGTCGGCCACATCACCAACGCTTCGGAACAATGGCAGGACGCCAAAACCCACGCCGACAAAACCGCCGATGCCGCACGCGAAATCTCGGATCGCATGTCAGCCGAGTTGAAGGATTTCACCTCGTTCATGCAAAAGGCCGGCGAGGGTGAAAAAGCCACGCTGCGCCTGGAAGTGGACAAGCTGCGTCGTGCCGAGAACGAATGGCTCGGCATTCTTGTGTTCATCCTCGACCATGTCCATGCCTTGAATCGCGCAGCCGCGCGCTCCGGCCAGCAAACGCTCATCGCTCAACTCGGCCAGTTCCAGAACGCCTGCCGTGATGCCGCCCGCCGCGTCGGCCTGATTCCCACTCTCGCGGAACCCGGCGAGCCGTTTGATCCGCAGCGCCATCAGTTGACCGAAGGTGAAACAGCCGGGGAAGGCGCGGTCGTCACCGAGATGCTTGCCACGGGTTACTCCTTTCAAGGACGACCGTTGCGCCCCATCGTGGTCAGCGTGCAAAAATCGAAAACGGTCGCCGACGCCAGTTCTGCCAAGGCCCAAAGCCAGCTTGAACTCGCCGCTTCGCCGGAAACCGAGGCGTGAGTCAACTCACGTCCACGTCCACACTCCTGCCCGCGACGAGGAAATGCAGCAGGCACTTTGTCACGGGCTTCCGGTAAATCCTCCCCAGCGCCAGCGCATACAGACGCAACTGCACTGAATACTCCACCGACTTTTCCGCCAGCCCGCCTTCATCCACGTCGTCCGTCTTGAAATCCAGCAGCCAGATTTCATCGCGCCTGTTCACAACCAGATCGGCAACGCCCTGCACGACGACAAAATCTCCGTTTGAAATTCCGGCCACGCTCTCCGTGTCGGGTCGGATCAACTCGTCCACTTCAGCAGTGGAGAACCGTGCGGTGAATGGCAGTTCGCGATTCACGTCCGCCGCGCAAGCCCGGATTTCGCGGCCCGTCTCCGAATTCCAGAACGTCGCCAGCGCCCGGAAATCCAGCGCGCCAGCCTGTTCCGGAGTCAACGCGCCAGTGCTCCGCAAACGTTCCGCCTCTGCGCGCAACGATGATTCATCGCCCGCCCGCTCCAGTTCCACGAACTGCAAAAACAAATGGTGCGCCGTCCCGATGTCCGTCGCGGACAATTTACCATCCCGCTCCCGATAACGAGCCGCCTTGAATCGTGAGCGCGGGACTTTGAACAATGTTTCCGCCTCGTTTTCCTCGTCCATCGCCGCGCGCCGCAGCGCCGTCACGGATGTTTTCGCCGGGCGATGCGTGGCGGCGGCAAATGGATACTGCCATTCCACAACGCGAC
>CAZFNB010000196.1:0-5366 GCA_964520235.1 uncultured Bifidobacterium sp.
TCAAGGTAAGTCCACCGACATGAACGTTGGTGCAATTCATCAGATGAACCAGCCGTGGGCGCGCGATCTTGAAATGCGGGTCAATGCGGTTCGGCTCTTTCGCCCGCGCGTCCCAATACTCCTTCCACCAACGCTCGCCCGAGCCGTCAATCGCGCCCTCGCCCGTGATGCGGACGCCCGTCAGCCCGTCGGCATTCACCAACGCCGCCGGCCATTTCATCTCCAGCCCTGCGATACGCGTGTTGATCCACGGATAATCGTTTGTGTTTTGCGATCCTTTGAGCACGCCGTCTTTTTCGATCTCCAGGTTCACGCCCGGCTTCAAAAAGATCGAGCCGCTGACGAAAACTCCCTTCGGCACGACAACCGTTCCTCCATGCGTTGCGCAGGCGTCAATCGCGCTCTGGATGGCGGTGGTGTTCAACGTCTGGCCATCTCCCACTGCGCCACGTGCTGTGATGATCAGGCGCTCACCGGCCCGCGAGACACATGGGTCGCATAAAACCCATGAGACACACAGGACGTGCGCAAACAATTTTCCAAGCTTGCTCATCTCTTTGCCTTCGCAACCTCCACCGCATACACCTGCGCCGGACCGTCGAAGTTGGCGCGGAACACGATCTGTTTTCCGTCCGGTGTGAACTGCACGTTCGGTTCGAGATCGTAATCGTGCTTCGACATGTTCACCAGTTTCTCGGCCTTCAACGTCCCGTCCTTCTGCGGCGTGAACAGATAAATCCATTTGCCGTCCGGTGCCTTGGCAACCATGCCGGCATCGCCACCGTCACCGGCAAACAGTTTTCCATCCCACGAGATGTTGTAATGGACCGACCACCAGTCGCGCTCCAACGGGTAACGCGTCGTCCTGCCCGTCTTCACATCAACACCGGCGAGGAGAAATTTCTCGCCCTTCGGCATCTGAAGGTCGAACCACGTGGTTTTGCCATCAGGACTCCAGAACTCGTGCCCGGCGATCTCCATGTCCATCGTGCGCGCGTGCATCAGCTTCAGCCCCGAACCATCCGTGCGGATGTGCCAGATGCGATCCAGCTTGTGCCACGGCCCTTCGTGACAGAATTGCAGCAACGTCGGATCAACCGGCGAAAACTGGAAATGATTGAACCAGTTCGTGCCGCGATGGATCACATTCGTCTCACCGGTCTTCAGGTTCACAAGAAAGATTCCGCCGGGCCGTCCGGCATCGAAGATCTCATTGAACCAGGACGACTTCGGGCCGCTGGTATCAATCTGCTGCGCGTTGGGATCGAGGAATGAACCCGCACCAAATGTCTCGTCAGCGTTGACGGACGCGACACGCCAGCGCACCGGGAGTTGAGCGATCGTCTTTGCGGCGTGCGTGTCGAGGTGCGTCGCGTAAAGCGTGTTGGAACGCTGATGATAAACCAGCCGGCTTTTTGGCATGACAAGAACCACCTTGCCGCCCTGTTCGGTGAGCAGCTCTGACTTCCCGGTTTTGAAATCGTAGGTGTAAATGCGGTTGGTGAACGCGCCACGCTCATTCCGGACGCGCTGTGAATTGAACTTAGTGTCCGTGTTCTCGTAAACCAGCTTGTCGCCCGAAGCTGTGAACTGGTTCTGATGAAAATACAGGCTCTGGCTCTCGCCCGGCACGCGCGAGAGGCGCGTGATGCGATGCCCGGTGTCTGCGTCCACCCATTCGTCTCGCAGTTCGGCGGCAGATGCAACGAACGAGGCGAAGACGATGAACGCGATCAGGAGCGCGGAGCATCGCTCCGCGCGAAACCAACGAACAACTCGCGGAGCAATGCTCCGCGTTCCGTCTGTCACGGGTCTGTCGCTTTTCACGGCTTTACCTCCCTCACTTCTCGCAACGTCACCGGGCCGAGCAATCCCGCATCCGCCAGCGGCCAGTTTGCCGCATTGAACGGCTTGTAATCCTGGTTCACGAAGTTGATGTCGTGGAAGTTCTGCCACTTCACACCGCGCCGGTCGAGATCCCGGATGCGGTTCGCGGAGGTGCTGGTGACTTCGACTTCAAGTTTGTTGCCGGTCACGCGGAGATTATCCACGGTCACGCGATATGGCGGGATGAGCAACGTGCCGTAATCTTTTCCGTTCAGTTTCACGCGCGCACTTTGCACCACGCGCCCGAGATCAATCGAAACCGCCTTGCCACCGAGGTCGCGCGAGTCGAACTCCACCGAGTAACGCGCCGTGCCGGAAAAACTTTTCGCCGCGTCGCCGCCGAGTTCGGCCCAGGAGCCAAGTTCGTGCGATTTGAACGACGGTGGCAATTGCGGCCCGCCGCTCAGAAACTCCACGTTCCACCTGCCAAGCAACAACTGGCTTGATGTCGCGGGCTGTTCGTATTCCCATGCGCTGCCTTTTGTCACGCGATTGAGCGCACGCACGATGATGGACCCGCCGGGCTGAATCTGGAGATATACTTCAGATTGGTTCGCGCCGGATCGAAGAGCGGCGATGCCCGTGCGACCCGTCATTGGATCCATGAGCAGAGCGGATTTCGCGGCAGCAGCCAGAGGCAGCCAGCCGTCCACTGCACGCGAACCACGGTTGGCGATGAAATAATACCGTCCGCCATCGTCAGCCCGGCGGATGAAAAGAAGCCCCTCCTGATCCACCATCGTCTCGCGGGCGACTCCAGCCTGCGCAAGGGCGGGTTCGACTTCACCGACGATGACGCGCCCCTTGCCGACAACATTTGATGTCCCGCTGATCTGCGTCAGCAAGGATGCGAACTTCGCACGACGCTTGTCCAGATTGCCCAAGCCAGGAACATCCTTCGGCAAACCGCCTGAGAAAATCACTGTCGCACCGGACTTCGCCATCACGAGCAATTTTTCCAGCGTCGCCAGAGGCACGACGTCGCACTGTGGCACGACGACGACGCGATAGTTGCCGCCGGGAACTTTGATGTCGAATCCCGTCCCCTGTAGCAGCGGACGTGAGTCCGCTCCATTTGAACCCTGTAGATTGGTTAGAGCCGACTCACGTCGGCTGCTACGTTGAACTGTCGCGGTCGCAAGCTGACGATCCGAAACATAATCGAACGCGTAACCGCGCTGCCACAATTGCTCGGCGGTGTGGCCGATGGGTTGCGACTCGAACCATGCGCGCGCGTGGACGGTCATGTGCGGGAGCAACGGTTCAGCCGGAGCTTTCTGCCAGAAATCGTGGATGGGCCAGTAAAGCAGGATATCATTGTCAGGAGTTCCCGATTGCAAAACCGACTGGCAACGCGCGACGTAATCGTTGAGCGCGCGGGCGTCGCGCCAGACGGCATTGCGCGGGTTCATCTCGTAGCTCGCATAAAACACCCAGCCGGGCCATGTCGCCTCATCCGGCGAGTAGCATGTACCGTGGTAGAAGACATGGTTCACGCCGGAGAGAAACAGATCGTCGAGCAGATACTTCATGTCTCCGAGCGTCTCAGTGAAATGTTCCTTGAGCCATGTGCCGGTTTCCGCACCGGTGAATTTGCGCCCGGCCACATGCGCCGCTGAAGACGCGAACTTGGAGATGAGTTTGTTGCGGTCGAGCCGGAACATCTCCGTCTCCGGAACGTCGGCAAGTGCATAGAGGTCTAGCAGATTGCCCGGCGAACCGTGCGCTTCGTTGCGTGTGATGAAACCGCGTTGATGCGACCACTTCACCCACTGCGGCAACGAATCCTCGACCATCGCATCAGAAACCGTCTCGCGATAATCGGCCAGCACGCGGGACGTGCGTTCACCCGTCTTGCTGAACATGGCGGGCAGTTCGCCCTGCAACTTGTAGCCGCGCCGTTTCTCGAATTGCGCGAAAAAATCCGGCGACCATTCGGATTTGTATTCGTAGGAATCGTGATACTGGGCACGGGGTTTTGCGCCGCGATAGTTCGCGAATGCCTCGGTGAAACTGCGCAGGAACACCGGCATCGCGTTCGAGTAGATCAGATTGAGCATCGGCCCTTCGCCGCCAAGCGCAGGACGTTTCACTTTCTGTGCGTTGAGCTTTTGAGAGACGGCGTAAATTTTTGCGCCGCCTACGGGAGCTGTCCAATTCACCAAGCCATCAAGAGTGATGAACTTGAGAAGATCGTCCGAGGATTGCCCGGAGGATGGAAACGCGACAAGCGCCTGGGTTTTCTTGGGATCAAATTTCTCGGTGAGATTCTGACCGGCGCTGACATCAAAAGTTTTGACGACGACGTTGGCGTTGCCTTCCTGTTCGCCGACATACGGACCACCACCAAAGCACCAGCCTGTGCCGGTGGTCATGTCCACACCGAGGTCGAGTTTCTTCGCCTCACGCACCGTGTAGTCGAGCATCTCCATCCAACGCGGAGAGAGGTAGGAGATGTAATTGGTCTCCCAACCCTTCGCGCCGTAGATGGGGATGATGTGGACACCGCCGTAACCAGCATCCCGATAACGTGTGAGTTCGCGAGTGAGATTGGTCTTGTCCACCGCACTGCCCATCCACCACCAGTAGGCCCAAGGACGCTGCTCGCGTGTGATGGACGGCCAAGCCGTCGTGTTTTCCGCAAGCGAGCGCTGCGGAGCAGAAATCAACGCCAACAAGGAAAGAACCACTCTGACAAAACGCGTAAAGCCTATGTCTGTTCCGCCGGCAAGGCTGATTTTGGATGATTGCTCCATGCGTTTTGTTCGCGAGTCTTTAGACAAAGAAGCCGCCGCAACGTGGCGGCGGCTTCACGAATATCTGAATCAAGTCATTCAAACACCTGTTTCGCCAAGGTGCAAATGCCTTCAATGTCGTATTGACTGTTAAAGGCGGCAGGTTTTGCAAGGTACAGCGTCCTGACCTGCGGAGTGACTCTCTTGAACTCTACACTGTTGTCCGTGAACAGCACATTCCAGCCTTTGCTGCGGCTGTGGGCAAAATCCCTGCCGTTGATATCCACGTCACCGCTTGGAAGCCACGAACTACTGTCAATAAAATCCATTCCAAACAGCTTCCTGCCGGTAACTTTGCTGGACTTTGAGAAGAGACGGTTTGGATTGGACGCCGTAGGATCATCAACCCAGGGATTATTGATGTAGCTGGTGCGTACACTGCCAGGGTTTGTGGTGTCCTCGGGCGCATCCGATGCAGTCAACAGCCCCTTCTTCTCATAGAACTGGGATCCTTTGGTCGATCCTTTTGAGTTCAATGCCGGGCAGAACGCCACTTTGGCATTACCAATGAGTTTTTGGGGATAAAGTAATCCGATACCAGTCCAATTGTTCTCGTTTGGAAATGGGAAATTGAACTGCTGTGGCAGCTTCGTCCCCGCCGCAGCACTGTTAAAATACATCCAGTAAGTATAATAGCCGCCCTTGATGACATTCACGGGATTGGCACCAGCCTTACTGATCGGG
>CAZFNB010000197.1:0-5364 GCA_964520235.1 uncultured Bifidobacterium sp.
GTCGTCATCGCCATCATAGCCATTCTCGCCGCGATGATGCTGCCTGCGTTGTCCCGCGCAAAGGAGAAGGCCAAGCGGGCACAATGTATCAGCAACCTCAAACAACTCGGGATCGGTGCCACCCTCTATGCCGGAGACAATCAGGACAAGGTGCTCGTCGCCCGCGACTCCGTGGTTCAGAACTGTTTGAACCCGCCCGAGGCGAGCGCTGCGAAGGCAGTGGGGCTGATTGTTCAATCCAATTCGGTCTCAGTCTGGACATGTCCCAACCGCCCCGGCCTGCCAATTCTTGAACCGGCCTTTCCACAATGGGTGTTGGGCTACCAGTACTTCGGGGGCATTCCGACCTGGTACAATCAGGCATTCACTGCGGGCGTTCCCTCCCGAAGCCCGATAAAACTCGGGACTTCCAAACCCAGTTGGACGCTTGCAGCGGACATGACGATGAAGATCAACGGCACATGGGGCGGCCAGGAACCTGGTCGTGAGTTCGTTTATGCCAACATGCCCCAGCATCGCCCTGGCAACTCGAAGGTGCCCGCAGGCGGCAATCAGGTCTTTGCGGACGGCTCGGCCAGATGGTGCAAATTCCAAAACATGTACTATTTCACAACGTGGAACACCGATGGCAATCGTATCGCCCTGTTCGAACAGGACACCGCCGATCTGGATCCGCGCTTCACACCCGCAATATTGAATTCGTTGAAAGCCCAAAACTTCCGCTGACGGTGGTAATTGGGGAAACGCTAGGGCAGGCACTGATGATGCGGAGATTTGTCGTGACATCCAAAGCATGAAGACCTTGACCCTGAGCGTTACGGTCCTCCAAGAGCGCTTCCATTGCATCGGCCAGGAAGCTGATTCCATTGAAGTTGAGGCTGCTACGAGGGAGCGGCATTGCCTGCTTATACCATCGCTCAGGATCATCACGTCATGATGGACACGCTGGCATAAAGTCACTCCGTCACGACGAAAACCTCAACAATCCCAATGCCGTCTATGCAGTCAATTATTGCAAATCGAAGGCGGACATTTACGCCAATCGCGCTGACGCCGCCCGGTTTTATCACCGCAACTCGGCCCATGAACTTTCATGCACGATCAATTGCGATCAATGGTTAAAGCCATCGTCGAAGACAACCCGGCAAAAGTGCGGCTGTTGCTCAAGAAGGAAAAACTTCTGGCGACGCGTTCGATTGCACAGGGACAGTACGAGACCGGCATCGCCCATTGGATCTATGCCAACGACACCGCGCTGCATGTAGCAGCAGCCGGTTATCGGGTGGAGATTGCCAGGATCCTCATCAACTCGGGTGCGGATGTGAACGCCTCGCGAAATCACCTTCACAGCCGGCCGCTGCACTATGCCGCAGACGGCTGGTTGAATAATTCCTCGGGGAACGCCAAACGACAGATCGCAATGATGCGGCTGCTGATCGAGTCTGGCGCGGTGATTGACGCACCGGACAAGAACAGCGCAACGGCGTTGCATCACGCGGTGCGCAACCGTTGCGTAACATCGGTCAGATGCCTGCTTGCCGCCGGAGCAAACGCCACCGCGCAAAACAAATCCGGGTTGACGCCGTTTCATCTTGCCGTGCGGAGTCTTGATCGCCGGGAAACCAACGTGGAAAAAGCAAGGAGCGCCCAGCGCAGCATCATCGAGACATTTCTCGAACACGGCATCAGCGCATCGCTCCCTGACGCAAAAGGCGCAAGCGTCCTGACCACGGCCAGGAGCGCGTGGATACGGGACATTCTGAACCATTGCCACACCAGGCGACAAACGTGCGCATGACTTGCGGCAAATGAAACCAAGAATCCATCAGAAAAGCTGGTCGCCGACGTTCTGGTTTCGCCTCTGGATTCAAAACGCCAACAGCCTCATTCCGCCCGTGACTTGGCAAAATATTTCCACGAACATGTCCGACGCGGGCGGGCGGCGCAGTTCACGGATGACACCAGCAACACCACCCGCTTTTATCGTTCCCATGCCCGGTAAATTCATCGCGAACTCTTCACGCACACCGCAACGATCCTGTTCAGATCGCACAGCGCGACCTTTGGAATATCGTGCCATCGCCATCCACCAAACAGATTGCAACAACCATTTTTCAAAACCATGAAAACTTCATCCATCTTCCCGGCCTTCGTGTTATTGCCGTGTATCGCATTTGCCGCAGACGTCTCCGGCATCTGGAAGGCTGAATTTGATTCGCAGATTGGCGTCCAGAAATACACCTTCACGCTCAAGCAGGACGGAACAAATCTAACCGGGAAGGCGAACTCGGACGTCAATGGCGAAAGACGCGAGGCTGATCTGAAGGAAGGCAACGTTGACGGCGGCGCGCTTCGGTTTGTCGAGACATTGAATTTCCAAGGCAACGAACTTCGCATAACCTACAAAGGCGCGATTTCAACCAACGAAATCAAATTCACACGCGAGGTCGGAGAATTTGCGAAGGAGGAATTGACCGCCAGACGCGAAACAAACACCGCCCAACCCGTTGTCAATTCCGGACGGCAGCGGGGGCGCGACGGACTTGGCGGTTTTGGCGCTACCATCGTGCTCGGCCCGGACGACAAACCCGCGTTCGATGAACCACCAGCGGGCTTTAACACAGGCCGCGACAACATCCCTCATGGCAAACTGGAGATGATCGAATACGATTCCAGGACCGTCGGCACAAAACGCAGGATGAACGTCTATACGCCACCGGGCTATTCCAGTGAAAAAAAATATCCTGTGCTTTATCTCTTGCATGGGATCGGCGGAGACGAAACCGAGTGGCAGAGGTTCGCGAAACCGGGCGTGCTGCTCGACAACCTGATCGCCGACGGCAAGGCCGCTCCGATGATCATCGTCATGCCCAACGGACGTGCGCAAAAAAACGATCGGGCGGAAGGAAACATTTTCGCTGCCGCGCCGGCGTTCGCGACATTCGAACGCGATTTGCTGGACGATGTCATCCCCGCCATCGAATCGCGTTACAGCACATACACCAACCGCGAGAACCGGGCACTGGCCGGGCTTTCGATGGGCGGCGGCCAGTCGTTGAATTTTGGACTGTCACACCTTGATACTTTCGCCTGGGTCGGCGGTTTCTCCTCGGCCCCCAACACAAAACCTCCGGCTGAACTTGTTCCGGATCCGGCGGCTGCGACTGGCGGATTGAAGTTGCTCTGGCTCTCCTGTGGAAACAAGGACGGTCTGATAAACATCAGTCAGGGCGTTCATGTGTATCTGAAGGAAAAGAATGTTCCGCACGTCTGGCATGTGGATGGAAACGGCCATGACGCAACACACTGGCAAAACAGCCTGTACCACCTGATGCAAAAAATTTTCCGCTGATGCGACCAACCACAGCATCGAACCAAAGAACCAATCACATGACGCACAAACAAGCATCACACAGCACGATCTTGAGTCCGGGTTCGATGCTGCGAACAGCCCTTTTGAAACTGCTGGCAGCGTCGTTCCTTGCGCTGGCCTGCTCGCTGGCTTTAGGTGCGGATGGTCATTGGGTTACGACCTGGGGCTGCGCTCCTCAGTTGACCGAACCCGGCAACCTGCCGCCTGTGACGCTTGCAAACAGCACGCTGCGGCAATTCGTCCGCACAACACTCGGCGGAAAGATCATCCGCGTGCGCCTGTCCAATGCCTACGGCACAAATGCCGTCAATGTGAACACTGCGCACGTCGCGCTTTCCTCTGGCACAGGCAGCGCGGGTAACGGCGACATCAACACCGCCACCGACAAGACGCTCACATTTCGCGGTGTGCCGGGCGTCGTCATTCCTCCGGGCGAAACTGTGATGTCCGACCCGCTGAATTTCGATCTGCCCGCCATCACCAACGTCGCAGTCAGCATTCTCTTCGGGGACATTTCCGCCACAACCATCAACGGTCATCCCGGTTCACGCACCACCTCGTTCATCCTGCCCGGCAACGCGATTTCCATCGCAAGCCTCCCGACAGCGAGCAAAACCGCGCATTGGTACATCATCACGGGTATTGAAGTTCTCGCCGACGCCACAAGCAAGGCCATCGTGATACTCGGCGATTCCATCACGGATGGTCGCGGTTCGACAACGGACGGAAACGATCGCTGGCCGGACAATCTTGCGAAACGCCTCATCACCAATGCGCCCACGGCAGGAGTGTCCGTCGTCAACATGGGCATCGGCGGCAACGCCATCTTTGGCGGACTCGGCCCGGCGGCGGTGAACCGTTTTGACCGTGACGTGCTCAACCAGAGCGGCGTGCGATACCTGATTGTTTTCGAGGGTGTCAATGACATCGGTGGCGATGGTTCGGGCACGACCGCGCTGGCAACAAACCTGATCAACGCCTATACGCAGTTCGCCAACAAAGCGCGTGCGCGCAACATCAAGGCCTATGGCGCGACCATCACCCCATTCGGCGGCAATGGCTATTACACCACTCCGCATGAAAACGTCCGCCAGCTCGTGAACGCCTGGTTCCGCACCAACACGGTTTTCGACGGTGTGATTGATTTTGACGCCATCGTGCGCGACCCGGTCACGTTGACAAATTTTCAAGCGGCGTTTTTCGCCGGAGCAAACGCCAACGACTGGCTGCACATGAATCCCGCCGGTTACAAGGCCATGGCAGATGGCATTGACCTCAATCTGTTCACGCCATAAATCTGCAAATAAAAATGGCCCGACTGGTTTCTTCTCTTCTCCTGGCATCTGCCATCGCACTGAATGCGGAATCGCCGCGCGAGCGCATTTGCATCAACGACGACTGGCGTTTCACCAAGGGCGATCCGACGAATATCAACTCGAAAAGCCTGCTCTACGATGTGCGGCCGGTGTCGCGCGGTGAAGATCAACGCGAGCGCCTTGCGGAAGCGACGGCTGAAGCCGAGAAGCTGGCGGCTGCGACCAATCGTGTGCTCAAACCGTGGATCCTTCCGTCTGGCAATCGTTTCGTCAAAGACCCCGCCAGACGTTTTGTTCGCCCGGAAGGAAATCCAGGCGGCGATGTCTCTTATGTGCAAAGCAGTTTCGACGACAGCGGCTGGCGTGCGATGAATCTGCCGCACGACTGGGCGATTGAAGGCCCGTTCAACTCCGGTGGTGTCGGCGGTTCGATGGGGCGCTTGCCCAGTCCCGGGATTGGCTGGTATCGCAAAAAACTGGATATTCCAGCGAGCGACGCGGGCAAGTCCATCTTTCTCGACGTGGACGGCGCGATGTCTTACGCCGTCGTCTGGCTGAACGGCAAACTCGTCGGCGGCTGGCCTTACGGCTACAATTCCTGGCGGCTTGATCTGACGCCTTACGTCATTCCTGGCGGCGAAAACCAACTCGCCATCCGCCTCGACACCCACGGCG
>CAZFNB010000198.1:0-5354 GCA_964520235.1 uncultured Bifidobacterium sp.
AGGGCAGCGTGGCGCGGCGAATTTGTGTTCGCAAGTTCGGCGACGATGTCCGGTAATGCAGAAGTGCCGACCATTGAGAGTGAATGTTGCGCCGACGCAGCAATGTATTGGTTCGTGTCCGTGAGATGATCCATCAAAAGTCGTGTCGCCGGGGCTGCTGCATTTCCCGCCACGCCCAGTGCGTAAATCGCTTCGTGCCGGACGCCTTCATCGGAATCGGCGGCGGCTGTCATCAGGACGGGCACGGCAATTTCCCCCATTCTACCCAGGGTTTCCGCCGCCGCCCAGCGGACGGTTCCGGACTCGTCGCGCAGTGCGTGAAGCAGATCAGGAATGGCAGGCGCGGCGTTTGTGCCGAGCAATCTGAGCGCGGCGGCGGCGGAGAGCCGTTTGGTGGTGGCCTGGCCGACGGGAAGACGGGCAAAAAGATTTGTGCGCAGTTCAAAAGGAATCCGCCGTGCGTTTTGAACCAGCGGCCGTTCGTATGCGGGTGTCGGTGTGTACAGAAGTTTTCGCAATGAGGGCACGGCATTGCTTCCGAGGGCGCGCAATGCGTCCGCAGCCCGCTCGCGGGTTTTTGCATCGTAAGAGGCGGTGTAATCCCATGCCCACTCTCTCGCGTGCCGACCGTTGTGAATCGCGCGCCGGTAATCCCGCCATTGCATCCACGAAATGACGCCAGTCGCGAGCACGACGGCCAACACGAGCAGGATGATGATGTGCTTCTTCAACGTCGGAAAGTTATCACAAAGATTTCGTGAGTGGACAGAACAACATCATCGCGCCGGTTTGCGCGGGTGGTTTTCAACGTGTTCCCGTTTCCGAAATCGTGAGAAGGCCGTTCCCGTTTCGGGCGGAACTGGAGATGGTCTGTAAATCCCGGTCCGCCTCGGGACGGGTGCCGGGGGATTTGCCGCGGATCAATTGCTGATGCGTCGCAAACGCCAGCAATGGCCAGGCGTTCCGATACATGTCGTATTTGAGATAAAACACCTTGGGGAAACCGGTGCCGGTGATCTCGTCCTCGCTCCAGGAGCCGTCGGCATTTTGCGTGCGGATGAGATACTCGAACCCGCGTCGTATGCTCGGGCGGTTCGGATCTCCGCAGGCAAGCAAACCCATCAGCGCCCACGCGGTTTGTGATGCCGTGCTCGGGCCGCGGCCTTTGAACACCGGATCATCGTAGGTGTTGCAACGCTCGCCCCAGCCGCCGTCAACGTGCTGGACGCTTTCAAGCCAGTCGCGGCCCTTGAGTATCCAGGGCTGGTTCATGTTCACGCGCATCGCAGCCAGCCCGCGCAGGACCTGCCATGTGCCGTAGATGTAATTCACGCCCCAGCGGCCATACCACGAGCCGTCGTGTTCCTGCTGGCGGCGGATGTAATCCAGGCCATCGGCGACCTGGCGATGTCCCGCGCTCCAGCCTTCGTAACCGAGCAGTTCCAGGATGCGCGCGGTGATGTCGGCACATTCCGGGTCGAGCATCGCGTTGTGATCGGCGAACGGAACTTTTTCGAGGATGTTTTTGGTGCAATCCTTGTCGAACGCCGCCCAACCGCCATCCTTGCACTGGAACGCCATCATCCATTTCAAGCCGCGCTGAAAACACTCGTCGCGTTTTTTGGGATTGTCCGTGGGCACCTGACGCAACGCGAGCAGCACCATCGCTGTATCGTCCACGTCGGGATTCCATTTGTTGTTGTACTCGAACACCCAGCCGCTCGGCTCAACCTTGGCGGGGTTTTTGTGTATCCAATCGCCCTTGAACCGGATTTCCTTTTCCATCAGCCACTCGGCGGCGCGCTTGAGTTTGGGATGATCGGCGGAAACTCCCGATTCACGCAGGCAGATGGTGACGATGGCTGTGTCCCATACGGGCGAAAAACACGGCTCGATGCGCACGCTGGTGGCGTCCTCATGTTCCAGTTTTTTCAACTCACGCTCGGCGCGGAGCACTTCGGGATGGTCGTCCGGGTAACCCATCGCTTTGAGTGCGATGAGAGCATTGAGCATCGCCGGAAAAATGGCCGCCAACCCGTCGCTGCCCTCGAAGCGTTCGAGCATCCACTTCTCGCACTTCTTCAGCGCGCTCTTGCGGAAAGGATGGATGCCATTCTGTGCGAAAACTTCGGCGAACTTGTGCAACCGGTCCAGCCACAGGAAAAAGTTGCGGAAGGAAATCTTGTCCGGGTCCGGCGGCAACGCGAGATCGCGCTCGTGAAAACCCTGCGGGTAAAGCTCGTCCAGATTGACCTTGTTCTTCGGCTGACGCGTGGGCTTGAAATGGTTGATGATGGCCAGGGGGACGAGCATCGCGCGCGACCAGTTGCTCATGTCCCAGAAATTCACGTGAAACCATTTGCCGATGAGCAGCACCTCGCACGGAATCGTCGGCACATATTTCCACGGATACAATCCGAGCAGCGCGAGGTAGAGCTTGGAGAACGTGTTCATCCGTGGCACGCCGCCCAGGTTGAGCGCCATCTCCCGCGCCTTCAACATGCGCGAGTCTGTGACGGGGACACCGGCCAGCTTGAGCGCGAGGTAGGCCTTGATGGTGGCGTTCACCTCCGCCGGGCCGCCGTGATAGATGTTCCAGCCGCCGTCCGGCAGTTGCATCGAGAAGATGTGGTTCACCGCCTTGCGTTGCCAGCGCTCATCCACCTTCCCGTTCCAGTGATGGTAGGCGACGGTGTCCGAGACCAGGGTGGAATCCACAATGAGTTCGCCCACCCAGTAGCCTTCCGGCTTCTGGATGCTCAACAAATAATCCTGCGACCGCCTCAGTGCGGCATCGAACTCGGGCCAGGCTGGAGAATCAGAGTTTGTCTTGCTCGTGGATGTTCCACACCGGCCAGTTTCAGTGGCGACAGACACGACTCCACTGTGGAAATTTGGCGTGACGGAGTAAAGCGATTTTCGCCGTTTGGACGCTAAGTCGCGGCCAAAAAAGGGTTGGCAACACGGCTGTTGTTTCCCATATTTTCCCCACACCTTATGGCTACAAAAACTCTTCGCTACTGGGTCGTATCTCTTTTCATCAACCTTGCAATCGCCCTTTCTGCCGGGGCAAGCGAGGCGGACATCCACATTCCAGACCTCAACTCCGTCAAGTTTGCCGGACTCGGCGGCATGACGGGGGAACACCTCATGTACGCCGGCATCGTCATTTGTCTGATTGGCGCGGTGTTCGGTCTGGTGCAGTACGTGCAGACAAAAAATCTGCCGGTGCATTCTTCCATGGGCAGCGTGTCGAACACGATCTGGGAGACGTGCAAAACCTACCTGTTCACACAGGGAAAATTCCTCGCCATCCTCTGGGTGCTCATCGCCGCGTGCATGGTCGCCTACTTCGGCTTTCTGGAACACAAGTCCGCCGGGCACGTCGTCGTGATCCTGCTCGCGTCCATCCTCGGCATCCTTGGCAGCTACGGCGTGGCGTGGTTCGGCATCCGCATCAACACCGTCTCCAACTCCCGCGCCGCGTTCTCCGCGCTCAAGGGCAATCCGTTTGCCACGCTGTGCATTCCGTTGCGTTCGGGCATGAGCGTCGGTCTGTTGCTCGTGGCGGTCGAATTGTTCTTCATGATCTGCATCCTGATGTTCCTGCCGCGCGAACTCGTCGGCCCGTGCTTCATCGGCTTTGCCATCGGCGAGTCCCTCGGCGCGTCGGTGCTCCGCATCTGCGGCGGTATCTTCACGAAGATTGCCGACATCGGCTCTGACCTGATGAAGATCGTGTTCAAACTGCCCGAGGACGACCCGAAGAATCCCGGTGTCATCGCGGATTGCACGGGTGACAACGCCGGCGACTCGGTCGGTCCGACAGCGGACGGCTTTGAGACGTACGGCGTGACGGGTGTGGCGCTCATCGCATTCCTCGCGCTGGCTTTGGCGGCGGCGCCGACGATTTGCGCGACGCTCATCATCTGGCTGTTCGTGATGCGCGCGTTGATGATCGTGACCTCGCTGGTCTCCTATTTTGTGAACGAACTGTTCAGCAAGGCGAAGTACGGGAGCATGAAAGATTTCGATTTTGAAGCGCCGCTCACGCATCTGGTCTGGATCACGTCGGCGGTGTCCATCGCCATCACGTTCGTCGCAAGCAAACTGTTGCTCAGCGACTTTACGATCAACGGCGCGGCGCAGCCGAATCTCTGGTGGGTGCTGTCGGTCATCATCAGTTGCGGCACCGTGGCGGGCGCGTTGATTCCGGAATTTACCAAAGTCTTTGTCAGCACGAGCTGCAAACATGTTCGCGAAGTGACGAACTGCTCGAAGCATGGCGGCGCTTCATTGAACATCCTGTCCGGGTTCGTGGCTGGCAATTTCTCCGCGTTCTGGATGGGCCTGTGCATCATGGCGCTGATGTTCATCTCGTATTACTTCTCGCAGAATCCAGCGGTGATGGCGCTGATGCCGGCCAAGTATTCCTTCGCTGCTCCGATTTTCGCATTCGGCCTGGTGGCGTTCGGCTTTCTTGGCATGGGCCCGGTGACGATTGCCGTGGACAGCTATGGCCCGGTGACGGACAACGCGCAATCGGTTTACGAATTGAGCCAGATCGAGGCGCGCAAGGACATCAAGGCTGAGATCAAAAAGGATTTCGGTTTCGACGCTGACTTCGAGAACGCCAAACACCAACTGGAAAAAGGCGACGGCGCAGGCAACACGTTCAAGGCCACGGCCAAGCCCGTGCTCATCGGCACGGCGGTTGTCGGTGCGACTACGATGGTATTCGGCATCATCATGCTGTTGCAGGGGTTGTACGAGGCGCAGGTGGCAGCGGGCGGCTCCGGGCCGTTCAAGGAAGTCGTTGCCGCGCTCTCCATCGTCCAGCCGGAGATCATCCTCGGTCTCATCATGGGCGGCGGCGTCATCTATTGGTTTACCGGCGCGTCCTGCCAGGCCGTTGTGACGGGCGCCTATCGCGCGGTCGTTTATATCAAGGAGAACATGAAGCTCGATGCTGCGACCGCGAGCGACAAGGACAGCAAGGAAGTCGTCCGCATCTGCACCGAATACGCGCAGAAGGGCATGTGGAACATCTTCATCGTCGTGTTCTGCATGGCGCTGGCCCTGCCGTTCTTCAATCCTTACTTCTTCATCGGTTACCTGATCGGCATCGCGTTCTTCGGTTTGTTCCAGGCCATCTTCATGGCCAACGCCGGTGGCGCTTGGGACAACGCCAAGAAGATCGTCGAGGTGGACCTGCGCCAGAAGGGAACGGACCTTCACGCTGCCACTGTCGTTGGCGATACCGTGGGCGATCCTTTCAAAGACACTTCGTCCGTGGCCATGAACCCGGTGATCAAGTTCACCACGCTGTTCGGTCTGCTCGCGGTGGAAATCGC
>CAZFNB010000199.1:0-3753 GCA_964520235.1 uncultured Bifidobacterium sp.
GCAGCGCGTTGTGATCGGCGATGACGCCTTGCAACTGCCGAACGAGCCAGTAAATGACGATGCCGCCGCCGACCAGCAGCAGCAGGAACGCGGCGAGGAACAGCCAGCGGTCGTTCATGCCGGCGGCATGGTCCACAGCCTTGAGAAATTCGTTCGGGCTCATGTTCGTCATGGTTTAACTCCGCACCAGCCGCACGACACCGCCCTTGCGATTCAGCAGCGTGCCGTATTTCGCCAGCATCGCCTGGGCGACGCGGGAGATGACCGGGCGCGTGTCTGTCTTGTCGTAACCGGTCTGGGTCGTGCCGACGTTCTGATACTTCAAGCCTTCACCAGCGGGCGAAGCCGTGCGGTCAGCGACAATGAGTTCACGCGCCATCTCGCACGTCGCTTCAATGACCAACTTCGGCACGACGTTGCTGGCGACCGTGCCGCCGCCATCTGCGTCCGGGTCGTGGCAGTTCTGACGCGGCCACTGGAGGGCTTGCGCCTCGTTCACCTTGCCGCCGTCGAACTGAAATTGAGAGTCAATCAGCCGTGTCGCCATCACCAGCGCGGCGTCCTTCTTGGCGGCAGTCGCAGCGGTCCACGCCGTCGCATACAGATGCCCGTCGTGATAGGCGTCGCCATCCGCCGCGTTCGCGTAAGCGTTCGCGTCGCTCCGGCCCGTCCCGTCCTCTTTGATGAGTGTCAGTGCCATAGATCAAACTTGGATGTCGATGCGATACACGTTCGAGAACGGCCCGACCGTCGCGCCGTTGCGGTAGCGCACCTTGAAATCGAATGTCGTCTCGTTGTTTGCCGCCAGCGGGTAGTAGTAGCCAGGATCGCCGCTCGACACGGTGGCGTGCAGCACGAATGGGCCGTTGTTGAGACTCAACCAGACCTCCATTTGCGCGACCGGATGGCCGGCGTGATTGAACAGCCAGTCAATGTAAACATCCCACCAGCCCGGCTCGGTGGATTCCCATTCGGGGTTGCCGCCGTTGATCTCCGGCGGCGCGATTGCGTCGTCAGGCCGCACGGCGTTGCTCCGATGCGTGATTTCCTTGCCGGTTGCATCCACGCCAACGACAAAATAAAATTCGCTCCCGCCATCCGGCGCAAATTGGCGAGAGTCGCCATAGTGCCAGTAGTCCTCAGTCAGGAAGTAAGACACGCCACCATCCAGACTCGTCCACACGTTCCACTTGTAGGGATTTGCCAGATTCCAATCCCATTGAAGCAGGGTTGGATAGGCGGCTCGCAGCACCGGCGCGGGCAGCAACGCATTGGCCCGGCGACGGCGACGGTCTTGCAGCCACGTTGCCAACCAACGGCTACGGCTCAGGAGTTGGAACGGTTTGGTCATCGCTTGTCTGCGGTTTGCTGTCAGTCGAAACGGATTCAGCGGACTTCGCCGCCACGACTTGAAAGGGCTCGACGTTGCCCACAACCACCGGCGGCGCGTCGGCCACGACCAGCGGGCGACGCTTGCGCCGGATGATGGGATAGAGTTCGTTCATCACTTTGCTCCTGCGGTTCGTGCCTCGCTCGCCGCGGCCTTCTCATCACGGAAAGTTTTCAAGCCGTGACCGAGGCTCGTCAGGTTCGCGTATTGCACCGCTTCCTTCTCCGTCCGGCAGAGCATCAGCAACTCCACCTTGGGCGAACCAAACTCACGTTCGACTGCCACGCCCCACGGCGCGGCAGGTGTCAGACCGTGATAGATGGCAAAGAAACGGTTCACGGAAACACCAAGAAGCGCGGAGCGCGGTTTCACACCACGCCCCGCGCCATGACTCAGTTGTTGTGATCCACCGCGACGATGCGGACGTTCTTGTTCTCGAACACCCGCGTCCAATTCGCGCCGTTCTCCAACTCCGCGTTCGTCGGGCTCGTGCCCGCGACCGAGGCGGAATTGAACTTCACGCCACGCGGATGCAGGATGAAGCGACGGCGGTTGATGAACCGCGTGTCGCTGTCCAAGCCGGAGCGTTCCCACTCGACACCTTCCGTGCCGTGACCACCTTGCAGCGGGATGCCCGCCAGCGGCGCAACACCACGGGCGAACGCGCCCGGACCGAACAGGAAGCTGGTGTAAACCTGACCGTCGGTCGTGCCGTTGCGGACAGGCAAACCATCATCCACGATGACCCGGCGGCCTTGGAACGTCTTGATTTGCGCTTTACCCTCGCTGTCAGGGATGAAGTCAATCAAGTCCAGCTTGCGCAGCGCGGCTTCCGTCGCACTGTGCATGGCAATCGCGGTAAGGCGGTCGCCACGGTCGCCCAACTTCACGGTCGCATCCACGAAGGTTGCACCGTTGAGCCGGGTCGTTGCCGACTGACCGGCGACGGTTTCGCTCGCGATGGACAGCTTGTTGCCGGCCATCGAAGCCGAGGCGAACACACCCTTGAGGCTCGATACAATCAAGCCCTGGTCGATGCGAATCCAGTAGTCGCCCACCAGTTCCACCAACGCGCCCATCGGATCATCACCAGAGAGCACCTTGGCGAGGTCGTTCACGCTCCACGCATTGCCGTCCACTTGGATGCGGGCAATGTCCTTGCTCGCGGTGATCTTGTTCACCGTCAGCGGGGCGTTGTCGGCGAGGATTTGCCGCGCCGGGTTCACGTCCTGCCAGAACGGCATGTCCACCGTGTTGCCACCACCAGCGGCCAGCGCGTCGAAGAACGGGTCGCTCTCGACGATGCCGCTTGCACCGAACGCCGACAGGGTTGCCGTGCGCTCGATGACGTATTTTTCAAACACACTCGGAACAATCACGTCCGAGATAGCAGTCTTGGCCATAGTTCAGCCTTTCACTTGTGACCCGCTCAGGCCGTCGCCTTGAGGCGAGCGGCAAGTTGCGGGTCGGATTTTTCGATCTTCATTTGCTCCGTGATGTTCCACGTCTCCTTGCGGAAGGGATTCTTCACGGACCGGTTGCCAGCCCCACCGGAGCTAGAGCCAGCAGCACCGCCACCAGCGTTTGCTTCAAACAGGTGCGGCGCGTCGGACACCAACGCATCCACCCATTCGGCCAAAGTCATCGGCGACACACCGTCTTTGCCGGTGCGAATCTTCTCGCCGTCAAATGCCTGGGGAACTCCGTCCACCAGCTTGAAAGTCAATCGTGCCCGCGACGTGATGTCCGGGATGGCCGTCGGCCGCAGCCCACGCTTCGTGGCTTCACTCACGACGGCTTGATCAATCTGAATCGCCGTGAGGCGACCATGCAGGGCGTCACGCTCGGCGACGACGACACCATGTTGCTTGTCCCAATCAGCACGGGCGGTCTTGAGCCGGGCATCAATCACCTTGTCCACTTCACCGGCCTTGAGTTGCGCGGCTTCCTCCAGCTTGCGCTTCTCGTCGGCAAGCTGACGCACGGCGTCAGGGTCAATGCCTTCAAAGCGTTTCAACTGGTTCGCCAGTGCGATGTTGTTCTGGCGAAACTCCTCGTGCTTCACCTTGTCCACGACGCCTTCGGCATCGAGGACAAACGCGCCATCGCGTTCGACGTAGAGACTCGCGTGTTCGGCAGGGACTTCACCCTTGCTCGCGTATTTGTATTTCAGGGGCATCGTGTTTCCTTTCTCGTTTCAAATCACAACTCGACGGCGATCCAGCCGCGCAGCGTGACACCGGGACTCAACTGGCCGTTCGCGTATTGATGCACGCGAAACCAGACACAGGTGGAGTCAGGCCACTCGCCATCCACACCCGGACCATCCCAAGAGCCGTTCACGGCCAGGTAAGGCGCGTTGA
>CAZFNB010000199.1:3853-5350 GCA_964520235.1 uncultured Bifidobacterium sp.
CGTTCGTCACGATCCATCGCCCGTTCAAACGTCGTCAGACCCTGCCCGGTAAATTCCAAGAACCCTGCGGTTGCACCCGGCGTTTCAGCGACCCATGCCATGCTTGAACCGATGCGGAGGTTGGAACTTTTGTCGAAGCCACTCACCCAGGCCGTCGGCAGTGCGGTGAAATGCAGACCGTGCTTGTAATCCGCGTTGAGGCGGTAGTGGTCGAGATTGACCGCGATGATGTCGGCCAGCGGCAACTTGTCCACGACCGGCAGCGAATGGCGCGGTCCATGAAAGACGAACGGAATCAGCGGCAGCGGCTTCCCGAGCCGGAGCGGGATCCTCGTTTCGGCTTTCACCCACTCAGATTTTGCCCGTTTGGTTTTTCCCTCACGTTGCTGCCAGATTTCGACTTGATACGACCACCCGGATTTTTCACCCGGCACGAGTCGCAACACCCGGAGTTGTTCCACCGGCACAGGTTCAAACGGATCGGTTTCCACCGACCGTTTCTGACTGGTTTCCCGAAGAACAAGAAGCGTCAGGACATTCCGACCGTTCACACGTTCTGTGTGCCAGTTCAGGATTTGTTCGGCGGTGTAGAGGACACCGTAGGCACGCTGTTCGGTCTGGTCTTCCCAATCCACCAGCGTTCCAGCGCGACCAACGGCCACGACTTCACTCACGACATTTTTCGCGTAGGACGACAGCGACGTGCCTTGCATGTCGGCGTCTTCCACGAAACCAGTGAGCGCCCGACCGACACCAGCATTGCCATCGGGAAGTTTGAAAGTCGGTTCACGACGGAAGATCAATCCAACGAAACCATCGGAAGTGCGAGCAGTGGCGTTAAAGAACGACGCCCGGTTTTTGTAGGCGGCAAATTCCGTTTCGGATTGCGAGTCGAGGCGCGGCAGATACCGAGTGCCGGCGGCCTTCACCGCGTCCTCGCCCGCAAAAACGTCACGCGCACGCAACCACGCGGCTGCGTTTGCGTCGTAATCGGGATGTGTGGAATTGACCGGCACGCGCGCACGGTAGCACGCGTTTTTTGTGACTCGCGCCCACCACTGATGCCGGCCACGAACCTGCACGAACCCCGACACCATTGCACCGAACCGTCACGAACTATTTTGCGATGATTTCCACTTGACGGTTTTCACAGTTCGAACGCCGCTGGCAATTCAACGCTCCTGAACGCTTCGTTCGCTCGCCGGCAGGCATCGGTCGTGCCAGCCTGCCGCAGGCGCAACACAGGCTGTCACGCCCGCTGCTGGTCTGCCGTCGAGCTGCCACTTCGCTTCGGACAAAGACAAAGATGGTGTGACGATCCTGTCGGGCTGGCGGGAGGTTATCGTCGCTCGCAGCCTTTCAGCGCTGCCGGGCGTCCCCACCGGGCTGTGCTGTGTGTCTCACAGAAATTGTGATGAGACACACAGCACATCCCGGTAGGGCCGCCAGGCGTTGGCACACACTGGTCGGCGTTCGTTGGTTGCGTTGGCAGTCGGC
>CAZFNB010000200.1:0-5331 GCA_964520235.1 uncultured Bifidobacterium sp.
CCGCCGGCCACGTTCAGATCCCGTCTTCGGTACGGGTCAGCGCGAGGTCATAGAGGGTGAGCAGCTTCTCGTCCTCTTGCAGCGTTTCCTCTGGCAGCTTGTTGGCGATCCCGATGATGGTCTTGTAGTCCTTGGCGGCCCACGCAGCACGGAAACCGGCACGCAGCACTTCAAGTCGCGACTCTTTGATCTTTCGTCCGGTGAAGGCCTTGTAGGTCTCGAACTCCTTGAGCAGTGCCTTCTCGCGCTTTTTCTCCAAGTCCTGCGCCTTGTTCGGGTCAGGCACGTACCAGCGATCCTTGGCCTTTGCCATCAGTGCGGGACTGTCCTTCTGCAGCCCGCGCAGATCCTTGTGGTTGGTCGAGAGGTAGCTGTGGATCTGGCTTGGTACTTCACCTGTGCCGTCGTACTTCAGGAAGTTGTCCTCTAGCAGCGCTGACAGGTTCGGGCGTGAGAAAGCCGTCCTGTTTGAGCATGCGGATGCAGTTCCACTCATGCTCCGCCTCGTCGTGGGCACAACGCAGCAGGCGAAGGAATTTTTTTCCGGCGGAAAGATATTCCAGTTCATAACGCTTGAGAAAAGCCACCTGCGTTCCGCCGGCGGGCCGGGCGAGTTCGATGCGTACGGTTGAGCGGCCCGGGACGGAGCGTTTCATCTCGCCGCCTCGGAACGCCATGACGCGCTCGAACGTGTCGAGTTTGTTCGCGCGAAGCAATTCAACGAATTTAGCGGCGACACGCAGTTTTCCGTCGTCGAGGATTTCAATGCGCTCGTTGTTCGTGGGCGAGTCCATCCCGGTCAGGTCGGAAAGATTCCCTGCTTGGCGGCCATGCCGGCGAACACACCGCCCTTGCGGACGAGTTCATCGAAGCCGCCGGATTCAACGATGCGTCCGGCTTCGAGCACGATGATCTTGTCCATGCCGGAAAGCGTTGAAAGCCGGTGCGCGACGCAGATCACGGTGCGGTGTTCGGCCAGCCGGTCAATCGCCGCCTGCACCTCGGCCTCGGCCTTGGAATCGAGTGCGGCAGTGGCTTCATCGAGCACAAGAATCGGTGCGTTGCGCACGAATGCGCGGGCGATGGCGAGGCGTTGTTTCTGTCCTCCAGAAAGTGTCACGCCGCGCTCGCCCACGCGGGCTTCGTAACCTTGTGGCAGGGCGGAGATGAATTCGTGTGCGAACGCCGCTTTGGCCGCCGCCTCGATTTCCTCGCGGGTGGCGCCGGGTTTTCCACAAGCAATGTTTTCGGCGACGGTCATGTCAAAGATGGTCACGTCCTGGCTGACCAATGCCAGTTGGTTGCGCAAACTGGTCAACGAAGCATCGCGCAAATTCAAGCCATCAATGCTGATCGTGCCGCTTGTCGGATCGTAAAAGCGGAACAGAAGGTTCACGAGGGTCGTCTTGCCCGAGCCGCTTTCGCCTGCGATGCCAAGTCGGAAGCTTCGCGGGATGTTCAGTGTGAAATTGTGCAGCACCGCCTTCTCGCCGTAGGCGAATGTGACGTTTTCAAACGTGATGTCCGACTTGAACTCGCCGACAGGTTTGGCATTTGCGGCTTCGATGACCTTGGGTTTTTCATTCAAGATGCCGATGAGCCGTTCGACGCCGACATTGGCTTGTTCAAAGAGAATCCGCACGCCTGCGAGCTTTTTGATGGAGAGAAAGAAGAACATGACGGCGGCGAGGAATGTGGCCAGTTCCGAGCCGGTGCGGCCTGCCTTGAAGATGTAGATGAGCAGGACGCCGAAGCCGATCATAGAAACGATTTCGATGATGGGATTGATGAGTTCCTTGGCCTGCACGCCTTTCATGCCGGCGTGGACAAGATGGCCGGAGGTTTTGCGGAAGCGCTCGATCTCGGCGGCTTCAAGGTTGTAGGCCTTGATGACGCGGATGCCGCCGAGCAGTTCCACAAGCTGGCTGGATTGCGAGACGTTGGCCTTGAGGCTTGCGGCCATTGCCCTGCGCGCCTTTTTGCCAAGCACCATGAGCGGCAGGATGCACGCGGGCAAAACGACCATCGCTCCCAGCGTGAGCAGGGGATCGAGCCAGCACATGGCCGCCAGCAGCACGACCACGTTGAGGGATTCCTTGACGAGGTCTGCCGCGCCCTGACGCATGGCGCGGAGAAGGTTTTGCGAGTCCACGTTGATGCGCGTGAGCAGGTCGCCTGTGCTGGAGCGGTTGAAGAAGTCGAGTGAGAGCGAGCTCAGTTTTTCCATGATGTCCAGCCGGATGTCGCGGATGACGCGCTCGCCCACCCAGCCCATGCAGTAGTTGCTGAGGTAATCGGCAATGCCGCGAACTGCGACGAGCAACGGGAAGAACAGGAGCAGTCCGGCGATGTGCCGGGTCGTGAGCGGTTCACCGATGCGCGGCAGCCACGGCTCCATGAACTCACGTGCGGCGAGGTTGATTTCCCTGAGTCGCTGCGAAATTGCGGAGTTGCCGGTGACATTCGTGGAAGACGCTTTTTCGATCTGCGCGGGCTTTGACTCGAAGCGATCCGTGACCGTGCGTGTGGCCCAGACGAAACTCGCGTTGGACATCGCGAACAGGATGCTGAACAGAACGCCGAAGGCCAGCCGCGCCCGGTAACGACGCAGGTAGCCCCAACTGAAGCGCAGCACGCTCAAAACATTGCCCATGTGCCGGAATGTTCGCCAGCGGCGCGGAATTTGGCGACACCAAATTTACTGGTTGGAAACAGTGTGGATAAACAGCTCTTCGGATGATTGTCCGCAGGGTGATCGGATGCGGACGCGGTTTGCCCAACCGACAACCGGATTCATTTTTCCCGGGCGCGATAAAACCGGACCGGGGTGTTGGTGCGGGAAAAATTGGTGAAGGTGAACGAGCCGTTCGCAGGTGCATTCGTCGCAAGCGGCAACCAAAAAATCGGAGGCGAGAGATTTGTCGCAGCTTCCACGACATTGCTGCGTCCGGGCACGCCGACAATCGTAAAAACGAACCCGGCATTGCCCGAAAGCGTGACGTTGGTGAGCACGGGCGGCGGCAGGTTCAACACCGTCACGTTGGTGAAGGAGTAGGAGGTGATGCCCGCAAAAGAGTAAATGACACCCAACGAAACCGGTGTGTTGCTTGTCACGCTTCCCGCTGTGAAAACTCCATTCGTGGCGATCGTGAACGCGGACGCGAGCCAGATCGTGTTCGTGAAGTTTTGCGTCGTGTTATCCACGAACGTCGCCCTGCCGAAATAGTTGGTTGACCGGCCTTCGGGGATGGTCGTTGCGCCGGAGATGAGGACATTGCTGATGGAACTGAAGTTCGCGGCGACGCCATACCCGGGATCCAAACGTATGACACCGCCGCCCGGGCCGAAAACTTCTCCCGAGGTGGGCCAGTCGTCATAAGTCACAAGCGTCTGGTCCACGCTGAACCATTTGTTGGTGACCGGTTGTTCCTGCAAGTCCGCATAGACACCGTAAGCCGTCTGCTTTGCAAGGTCGGAGGTGTTCACGGCGGGCGCAGTGCCCGAGATGTGGATGAGCAGACTTTGTCCGACCGGAAGTGTGGAGGTGACATTGGTGGTGAGGAGATTGGTGACCGTTGTTGTCGGCGGCGTAGTCAGGGCTTGAACCGTGCTGACGCCGGAGATTGAGTTGACGCTCACACGAAGCGGCGCGCTGGCGGCATTGCCGAGATTCTGGATGAGCGCGTTTGCCTGGAATGTCACCGAAGCATCGGAGACGTTTGTGACGGATGTCAGGTTGGTGATGGTCAATGCGAGCGCGCGAGTGTTGAGCCGGAGATGATAATTCCCGATCAGTGCCGAGGCGGAATTGGTGTCGTTGGCGGTGCCGGCAAGAGCGATCCGGTACGTCACGCCCGGCGTGGCGTTGAACACAGCGTCGGCGGTCATGCCGTTGGTCTTCTTGTTCAAGGTGACCGGCGTCAGGTTGGAAACCACGTTGCCGGTATAGACGGACAGACCGGGCTGGAAGCTTACGGCATCCGCCAGCAATCGGACGGAGACGGGATTCGGGGCGTTCGTCGGTGCGGTCCAATTCCACCAGAGCGTTTGACCGAATCCCGCTGCGTCGTGAGCCGGCTCACCAGGCTCACGGCTGGCCCCCAAGAACGAACCTGCCGTCGAAAGGTAAATCCCGTCAATGACGGTTGCGTTGGAAAACGAATCATTTGGCGGGGGTGGCGACAACGTCAGACTGTTTGTGAGGACGCCTTCACCCAGGCCGTCCACCACGATCTGATAGGACTGGCCTGCAACAGTCGTGAAAGCCATGCGAGCGAGTGAAGGCCCAACGCCGGAACTGTTCGCCGCAGTGCTGTTGACCGCTTCCTTCACCAAACCTGCCAGCGAAGTGCCTGTATAAACCGCAACCGTTGGCTTGAAATAACCGCTGCCGTTCGGCCCCTCGGTGCGGAAAACGCATCCGCCCGAAGCTGGTGCGACCCATGTGAACCAGAGCGAGTTGCTGGTGATGACGGGATGATGCTGGGGCTCCCCGGATTCACGTGTGGCGCCGACGTTGGAGATCGTGAAATTGATGTTCGATCCCACCAGAGTCTGGCGGCACTCGAAGTTGTCCGGGAAGTTTGGTGTGCAGATCGGCGTGGGTGTCAGAGCCATCACGTGGTCGCTGCCCGTCGCAATGGCGATCACGTTGGTGAGTCCTGCGGGGACATTTGTCTGACCGGAAAAGTTTTGTCCCCAGACCACCACAGTGCCGTTGCTGCGCAAGGCCGCGCTGAAAAAATTTCCGCCGCTGACCGCGAAGACATTTGAGAGACCTGCCGGCACGACTGATTCGCCATAAACATTCAGCTCCCAGGCTGCGACGGTGCCGTTGCTTCGTGCGGCGAGGTTGTGATGATAACCGGCGGCCATGGCCATCGCATTGGTAAGGCTCGCAGGCGTGTTGGTCTGGCCGGAGTTGTTGTCGCCCCATGCCACGATCGTGCCGTTGGTGCGCAATGCCATGCTGTGCGTGTCTCCGGCGCTGATCGCGGTGACACCGACCAGACCGGCGGGGACATTGGTCTGTCCGTTGAAATTTTTCCCCCAAGCCACGACGGTTCCGTTGGTGCGCAACGCAAGATTGTGGTAACCGCTTGCGGCGATCGCCTTCACCCCGTTTAATCCAGCAGGGACATTCAACTCCCCGTTGAAATTGAATCCACCGAAGGCGAAGACCGTCCCGTTGCTGCGCAGCACCAGGTTGTGTTCGTTGCCCGCGGCGATCGCGACAATGTTCGTCAGGCTTGGATGCAGGTTCGTCTGTCCGGCAAAATTATCACCCCACGCGGTCATCGTGCCGTTGCTGAACAGCACGAGGCAATGATT
>CAZFNB010000201.1:0-5321 GCA_964520235.1 uncultured Bifidobacterium sp.
ACGGATTCGGCTGAGGCGGCGACCATCGCTGAGATTGACGCGGCATCGAGGTTGAACATGGACGGCGACCGCGCTCTGTCGTTGTCGCAAATCGCCGAGCGCGCCACGCTGTCCGCGCCGGTGCAGGTGCATCTGGTCAACACGGCATACGCCCGGCTGAGTTTCGACGGAAGCAAGACCCAGGTGCTTTCCAAGATCATCGCGCGCCAGGATTTTTGCGATGCCACGCGCCACGCCATCGTGTCGCAATTGAACCGTTTGAGTTTCGATGGCAGCCGCCAGCAGATGCTCCAGCAGATCAACGAGCGCTTGAAGAACACACCGGCGCATTGAGGGCGCGACCGTTTGAATTGACAGCTTTGCCGTTCACCGGGCAGTCTGTTTCCTGCAACCAATGAAAATCAAATCGTTTCTTTTCCCGGTCATCGTAATGCTTGTCGCCGGCGTCACTTCGACGTTCGCACAAACCGTCACCAACAGCGCTGCGCCCGTGTCCGACGCCGTTGCCTCCACACCGCGCTCGAACCCCGCGCTGATTCCCGTGTCGCGCACCGGCGGTTCCACGAACCGGCAGTCGCAGGTGTTGCGTCGCGCAAAAGACAATCCGGGCGCGTGCGACATCGTGTTCATCGGCGATTCCATCACGCAGGGCTGGGAAGGCAACGGCAAGACCGTGTGGACAAATTATTACAGCAAACGCAAATGCCTGAACTTCGGCGTCGGTGGCGATCGCACCGAGCATCTGCTGTGGCGTTTTGAGCAAGGTCAGCTCGACGGCCTGAAACCCAAGGCCGCCGTGTTGATGATCGGGACGAACAATTCAAACAACAACAAGGACGGTACCGAGCAATATTCGACGGCGGAAATCCTGGAAGGCGTGCAGACCGTTGTGAAACAGATTCGCCAGCGTCTGCCGGACACGAAGCTCCTTGTGCTCGGGATTTTTCCACGCGGCCAGACCTTCAGCGCGCAGCGCGGCAAGCTGCTTCAGATCAATCAAGCTCTCGAAAAGCTGGCTGATGGAAAGATGATTCACTACCTGGATTTCGGCTCGCAACTCATCGAGGCTGATGGTTCGTTGTCCAAAGAGATCATGCCTGACTATCTGCACCTTTCGGCAAAGGGCTACGAGATATGGGCCAAAGCCATCGAGCCGAAATTGAAGGAGATGGGAGTCAAAGGCAGGCCGCAGCGCAAGAGTTAGCTTCCGGCTAAAACTTCTTCCACGGCTGCATGCAAGGCTGAGACGACCTTTCGGATTTGTGCGGTCGTCGTGCAGTACGGCGGCATGAGCACGATGACGTTGCCGATGGGTCTTGTGAGTACGCCTCGCTTTGCCATTGCTTCGCAAACGCGGATGCCAGCGCGCTCGCGCGGATGAAATGGTTCACGCGTATGCGAGTTGCGCACGAGTTCCACGCCAGCGATGAGTCCGACCTGTCGGACGTCGCCGACGTGCGGGAGTGACCATAGAGTTTTAAGTTCCTGCGCGAACTGTTGCTCCAACCGTGCGCGTGCCGCCTGAGAGTGTTTGCTCCGCAAAATATCAAGGCTTGCCAGCGCCGCGCTTGCGCCGAGTTGGTTGCCGGTGAAGCTGTGACCGTGGAAGAATGTTTTGAATTCGTGGTGCTCGCCAAGGAACGCATCGAAAACTTTCTGCGTGGTAAGCGTCGCCGCCATCGGCAGGTAGCCGCCGGTCAAACCTTTGGCGAGGCAGAGGAAGTCGGGGTGGACGGATTCGTGGTGGCAGGCGAACAGGGACGCAGGGGAGAAAGGGAGAAGGGAAGCAGGGGAGAGCTTCCCCTTTTCACCCTTTCTCCCTTTCTCCCTTTCTGCGCTGCCGGTCCGCCCAAACCCCGTCATCACTTCATCCGCGATGAGCAACGCGCCGTGACCGCGCGCGATGGCTGCAACCCGTTTAAGCCAGCCGGATGGCTGCGGGATCATCCCTGCCGCGCCCTGCATGAGCGGCTCGAAGACGAACGCGGCGTAGGGATTGCCACGCTTCTTTTGTGCGGAGAACTTCTGCTCCACTTTACTGACACATTCCCAGTTGCACTTCCGGTAATCGCGGGCGTCCGCGCGCTCGGGTTTGGCTTTGTTGAACGGACAACGATAGCAATAAGGCGACATCGCTTTGTCCGTCTTGAACAGCATTTCGCCGTAGGCTTTGTGGAAAAGATCAATGTGCCCGAGCGAAACCGCGCCAATGGTGTCGCCGTGGTATGCGCCGTCGAGTGACAGGAAGCGCGGCTTGGTTTTTGGCCCGCGCGTGCGGCGGGTGAACTCATAAGCGAGCTTCAACGCGACTTCCAGCGCAGTCGAGCCGTCGTCGCTGAAGAAGGCCTTGTTCAAATGCGGAGCGCGGAGCATTGCTCCGCACGAATCGCGTCGCCAACTCGCGGAGCAATGCTCCGCGCTCCGCACCAACTCTGCTGCCAGCAAGCTCGCCGGC
Source organism: uncultured Bifidobacterium sp. (assembly GCA_964520235.1). Classification (GTDB taxonomy): domain Bacteria; phylum Verrucomicrobiota; class Verrucomicrobiia; order Limisphaerales; family JADLHS01; genus JADLHS01. The sequence goes on from CAZFNB010000201.1 coordinate 2,456, forward strand.
TCATTCGCGAACCCGAGCGCCGAGCTGTGCGAGATCTTTTTCAACTGCCGCGCGATGGCGGCGTTGATCTTCGGATGCTGATGGCCGTGGAGGTTGGTCCAGATCGAGGAATTGGCGTCGAGATATTCTTTGCCGTGAATATCGCGTAGCACCGCGCCTTTGCCGGACGTGATGACAACCGGCTCGCGCTTCAGCCAGTCGCGCATCTGGGTGAACGGATGCCAGACGTGGGCGTGGTCGAGTTGGGCGAGCTTATGCATGAGTCCAAAGGCTAAAGTCCAATGTCCAAAGTCTTCAGCGCGTGGGCGAGTTCGGCAACATCTGATTCCAAGTGCGCGGCAGTGAGTGTCACGCGCAGCCGCGCCGCGCCGCGCGCGACGGTCGGGTAACGGATGGCGGGAACGAAGAGGCCGTGCTCGCGGAGTTGCGCCGCGGTGGCGACGGCGGCGGATTCCTCGCCGATGATGAGCGGGAGGATGGCGCTGGCGATTTCGGATTTCGGATTTCGGATTTCGAATTTGAATTCCGCGACCCGCGACCAGAGTTGTCCGTTCAGCTTATTGCCTTCGCTGGATTGCACGAGTTGAATGCCCGCCATCGCAGCAGCGGCGGCGGCGGGAACGGGCGCGGTGCTGAAGATGAAACTGCGGGCGCGGTTCACGAGGTAATCCACCAACGCACGGCTGCCGCAGATGTAGCCGCCGCTTGCGCCGAGCGCCTTGCCGAGCGTGCCCATCTGGATTTCGATACGGTCGCTGACGCCCAGTTGCTCCGCCAGCCCGCGCCGGTTGGTGCCGAAAATTCCGGTGGCGTGGGCTTCGTCCACCATCAACCACGCCCCGTATTTATCCTTGAGCGCAACGATTTCTCGTAATGGCGCGGCATCGCCATCCATGGAGAAGACGGACTCGGTGACGATGAGTGTGGTAGGGCGCGTCACTCCGTGCGCGCCGTCGCCCGGACTCGCAACGCCCGGCGCGCACGGAGTGACGCGCCCTGCCTTTTGTGCGTCCGCCCACTTCAAGATGTTCTCCAGATCGTTCAAATCGTTGTGGGCGAAGACGCGGAGCTTCGCGCCGCTGAGTTTGGCGGCGTCCACGATGCTGGCATGGACAAGCTTGTCCACGATTACGATGTCGTCCTTGCCGAGCAATGCGGTGATCGTGCCGACAGCGGTGGCGTAGCCTGTGGAAAAGGTCAGTGCGGCTTCCGTGCCTTTGAAGGCGGCGAGGGCTTCCTCGAGTTCGTGAAACGGGGCAAGCGAGCCGCAGATGAGTCGGGACGCGCCCGCGCCTGCGCCGAACTTCTCGGTCGCTTTGATGGCGGCTTCCTTCAATGCGGGATGATTGGCGAGGCCGAGATAATCGTTGGAAGAAAAATTCAGCAGCGTGCGTCCGCCGATTTCGATGCGCGGGCCTTGGGGCGAATCCACGCGGCGCAATTCGCGCAGCAGGCCGGCATCGCGGATGGCGGCGAGGCGTTGTTGGAGTTCGGCGTCAAAGGAGGCCACGAGGGGAATTTACGATTTACGAATTGCGATTTACGAGTCCAAATGCAGAGTGCCGGTCGAGAGACCGTCATCCGATCAGCGGGGAGTGATGGTCCACTCGCCGCCAATCATGCCGGCGGAAATGTCACCGCGATGATGGACGACGGTTTCGTGTGGATCAGCGGATTTGTCTCCGGCTGGAATGACGATCAAATCAGCCTGTGCGTTCGGGCGGAGCGAGCCTGTCTTGTCGCGCAGTCCAAGGGCGACGGCGCCGTTCAGCGTCGCCATCTTCAAAATGTTTTGGGGTTGAACGCCCGAATTTGTAGATGCAAACGCGCGCATTTCATCGAACATGCTCAGTTGGACGGATTGTCGCGATGATTTGCGGACGCTGGCAAGGCTGTCGGTGCCAAGGCAGATGTTGACGCCGGCCTTTTCGAGCCTGGTGAACGGAAACTCGGAGTGTGCGAAGTAATCACGGCTGCGAGGGCAGTGGACGACGCTTGTCTTTTTTGCGGCAAGCAGTTTTGCATCGCCATGTGCGAGATAATTCACGTGTATTGCGAGCGTGTTCCGCCCCAACGCATCGTGGTTGGCGAGGTGTTGCAACGGCGAAACATCGCCGCAATCACCTGTGTCGCGGTCGCGTCGCAACCATTCGTGCATTTCACCGCAACCGTGCATGAACATCTCGAACTCCGTGGCGGACTCTGAAACGTGAATGCTCAATGGCAGACGGCGGCGGCGCGCGGCTGTCGCGGCAAGCTTCAACAACTGCGGTGTCGTGGAATACGGCGCGTGCGGTGACAGCGCGGCAAAGCACCGGTTTCGCGGAAGCGAGGAGATTTTATCAACGGCTTCGCCGAGAATGGATTTCGGGTTGCGACGACTTCGCACGCCGGTCATTTCGAGAAACGAGATGACGCGCAGGGGCGTGGTCTCCCACACGTCCGGGAGCAGTTCGGGAACTGTTTCGATGTCGGCCACGGTCGTCGTGCCGGTGCGGACGAGCATTTTGGCGCCGTCAATCCACGATTCTGCGAAGTCCGAGAAAGTCCACTGGGCCTTTTCTGTCGTGATGAGCTTGATCCAGTCACAAAAGCTTTTTTGCGGCGGAAACAATCCGGCCATGTGCGTGTAGTCGAGATGACAGTGCGCGTTGACGAGGCCGGGCAGCAGGATGGATTCGCCAAAATCAACCGGGTGCGCGGAGGAGAATCGCTTCCGCAGCGGACGCCAGCGTCCGACGGCAACGATGCGCGGACCGGCGACGACGACCGCGCCGTCGTTGATGGGTGGGCGGCAGATCGGAAGAACCACCCGGCTGCGAAGAATCCTCGGCGTTGATTCAGGCATCAAAGCCCGCGCTCCTTG
>CAZFNB010000202.1:0-5319 GCA_964520235.1 uncultured Bifidobacterium sp.
GTCTGGGCGCTCTACAAGGAGGTGCAGGGTTATTACGAGCGCGGCATGCGTGTGCCGGACGATGTCATTCTGCTCTGGTGCGATGACAACTGGGGCAACATCCGCCGCCTGCCCACCGCCGCCGAGCGCAATCGCAGCGGCGGTGCGGGAGTTTATTATCACTTTGATTACGTCGGTGGCCCGCGGAATTACAAATGGATCAACACCGTGCCGCTGCCGAAAATCTGGGAACAGATGAATCTCGCGTAGCACTACGGCGCGACGAATCTGTGGATCGTGAACGTTGGCGACATCAAGCCGGAGGAAGTGCCGCTGGAATTTTTTCTGACTTTGGGGCGTAACCCTGCCGCGTGGACGAAGGATGACCTCGACGTTTATCTCCGGCGCTGGGCGGAGCGCGAGTTCGGTGTGGAATACGCCGCAGACATCGCGGACATCGTCGCGAAGTACTCCAAATACAATGGTCGGCGCAAACCGGAGTTGCTCGAACCTGGTACGTTCAGTCTCGATAATTACGGCGAAGCTGATCGTGTGTCGGCTGAATGGCAGGACATCACAAAGCGCGCCGAGAAGATTTACGCCAAACTGCCGAAAGAGTCCCGCGACGCATTTTATCAGCTCGTGCTTTACCCCACGAAAGGCAGCGCTGTCGTGAACGAGCTTTATATCGCCGTCGCCAAGAACCGCGCGCTCGCAAAACAAAATGATCCACGCGCCAATGAGTTCGCGAAGCGGGCGCGGGAGTTGTTTGCCGAAGATCAGGCCATGTCGGACTACTACAACAACACGCTGGCGGACGGAAAATGGAAACACATGATGGACCAGACGCGCATCGGTTACACCGGCTGGCAACAGCCGAACAAGAATGTGATGCCGAAGGTCGAGGAAGTGCCAATCTCGGCGGAGCGCCGGCCTCCGGCACGGCTCGATTCAAAAAACAAAGCTCAACGCGCCGTGCTGGAAGCCAGCGCTCCAAAGTCGTGGCGCGGTTTCGTCGAGCAGGATGGTTGCGTTTCTATTGAGGCCGGACATTTCACGCGTAAGACAGACATGGCTGGCGCACGCTGGGAAGTCTTGCCCGATCATGGCCGCACGCTGTCGGCAATGACGGTTTTTCCCGTCACTGCGCCCGGCGTCACACCGCCACAAGATTCTCCATCGCTCGAATATCACATGTGGCTCACCAGCACGGGCGCGGTCGAAGTGACTTCAATTCTTTCACCGTGCCTGAACTTTATGCCGGAGCGCGGGGTGCGCGTCGCCGTGTCATTTGATGACGAAGCGCCGCAACTCATCACGGTTGTTCCGAAGGGCTATACTGCTGGCGACGGGAATCGTGATTGGGAGGAATCCGTGAAAGACAGCGTGCGCAAGGTGAAATCAAAGCACATCATCAACACGTCCGGCGCGCACACGTTCAAAGTCTGGATGGTTGATCCGGCGGTTGTGATTCAGAAGATCGTGGTGGATACCGGCGGTGTGAAGCCGAGTTACCTCGGCCCGCCCGAAAGCTTGCGTGTGCGAAAATAAGCTCCGCCGGTTGCGTCCGTTCAAACCGTCACCACGGAATTCTGCAACGTGCCGATGCCTGTGATGTGGATGATGATTTCATCTTTCTCGCGCAGTGTGAATGTCTCCGGCGGCACGATGCCTGTGCCCGTCAGCAACACTGCCCCGCCGGGAAAGACCTGGCAGCGGAACAGGAATTCCGCCAGCTCCTCAAAACGACGCTTGATCTGCCCAACAGAAGTTTCGCCTTTGAAAACAGTCTGGCCGCCCCGCCTGATCTCCAGAGTGATCGGCCACTCACGAACGGTTGTCTCCGATGCCCCCAACACGATCCACGGACCCAACGCACAAGAGCGGTGATACGTCTTTGCCTGTGGCAGATACAAAAGGTTTTCGCCTTCGATGTCGCGCGAACTCATGTCATTGCCGATGGTGCAGCCAACGATCTTGCCGCGTGAATTCATCACCAGCGCCAGTTCCGGTTCCGGCACGTTCCAGGTCGCGTCCTTGCGGATGCCGACAGTTTCTCCGGCTGGAACAACTTTTTCCGGCAGCGATTTGAAAAAAATCTCCGGACGCACCGCGTCATAAACGCGATCGTAAGCCGTCGCGCTGAAATCGGATTCCTCCATGCGCGCCTTTTTGCTGCGCAGATACGTGACGCCCGCCGCCCACACTTCCTGCCGTTCAACAGGCGCACACAGCCGCACTTGATCCAGCGCATGACGGGGCAGATTCGCCTGCGACAACGATTTCAGCCGCGCCGCCGGATCGTTTTCCTCCAACAAAGCCTGCAACCTCGTGATGCCTGCGGGTGTCAAATCGAGCAACGTCGAGTGATCAACCACCAGACCAATCCGCACGACATCGCTGTCTTTTGTGTACCGGCAAATCTTCATGCAAGGATTGTATCAAGTCCGCAACCTCGTAGGCATGGAGAATCGTACTGAGTTCGCGCATTGACGCGCGCGCATCCGCCCAATCAGAATCCTGCGAATGACCAACCCCGCCGGAAATCCCGCCAAAGCCACACGCGCACGTTATTGGGTCATCGTCTTTGCCATCACGCTCGCGTTCATTCAATACGTTGACCGTGTCTGCATCTCACAAGCTGCGCCCTACATCACTGAAGACCTTGGCCTGTCCGCAAAACAGATGGGCTATGTCTTTTCCGCGTTCACGTTCGCCTATGCGTTGTTTGAAATCCCCACCGGCTGGCTCGGCGACAAGATCGGCCCGCGCAAGGTGCTGATGCGCGTCGTTCTTTGGTGGTCGTTTTTCACGGCAGCCACAGGTTGGATGTGGAATTTCACCTCGATGTGGATCACGCGATTCCTCTTCGGCGCAGGCGAGGCTGGTTGTTTTCCGAATCTCACCAAAGCCTTCAGCACATGGCTGCCGACGCGCGATCGCACGCGCGCGCAATCGCTCATGTGGATGGGCGCGCGTTGGGGCGGCGCGTCTGCGCCGTTGTTGGTCGTGGCGGTGATGGCCTTCGTGAGCTGGCGGATGGCGTTTCTGGTTTTTGCAATGCTCGGTGTCCTCTGGGCGATCGTCTTCTTCTGGTGGTTTCGAGACAATCCGCGCGATCATAAAAGCGTCAACGCTGCCGAGCTCGAACTGCTCAGGGAGAACGAGCAAAACATCAGCGGTCATGGCGATGTTCCGTGGAGCAAACTCGCCAGGCGCGGCAGCATCTGGCTGCTGGGCGCGCAATATGCCTGCCTGAGCTTCGGCTGGTATTTCTATGTGACGTGGTTGCCCACCTACTTCAAGGAGGTGCGCGGCATGGAAATCAAATCCAATGTCGTCATGAAGTGGCTTGCTGACATCCTCGAAGGCACGTTCAGTCCGGAAACGACGCTCAAAATCCTGGCCGCCGCCCTCACGGGCTTGCCGTTGCTCTTCGGGGGAATCGGCTCACTGATCGCAGGAATCATTTCCTCGCGGCTCATCGCCAGCACAGGGCGGGTGACAGCCATCCGGCGTGCCTTTGGATTCATTGGGCTGACGGGTGCGGCGACTTTGTTGATGGTCTCCTTTTACATCAAAGATCCGTTGCTCGCGATGGTCTCGATGGGAATGGCGAGTTTCTTCAACGACACCACGCTGCCGGGGAGCTGGACGACCTGCATGGACGTGGGCGGGAAATTGGCCGGCACGGTTTCCGGCAGCATGAACATGCTCGGCAATTTCGGAGGCATGGCGGGGCCGGTCGTGGTCGGTTACGTGCTGGACTGGACCAGCCGTGACTGGGGTCTCGCCTTCATGATCTCCGCCGCTGTGTATTTTCTCGGGGCGATCTGCTGGTTGTTCATTGATCCCGTGACGCCGTTGGAGGCGGATGAAAGACAAGCCTGACAATGTCGGGATTTTCCAGCTTTATTTCCCGAACCCGCGCTGCCGCAGCCAGAACTCGCAGTCACGCGCCCAAGGATGGAAATTTTCCGGGTCGAATTTTTTGCTCCCCAAACCGAGGCCGTGTCCACCGCGTTCGTAGAGATGGAGATCAAAAGGAACACCAGCGCGGCGCAAAGCAGCGGCAAGCTGAAGGCTGTTCTCCACCGGAACGGCCTTGTCTTCGACCGTGTGCCAGATGAAACACGACGGCGTATCCTTGTTCACCCGAAGCTCGGCGGAAAGCTCTTGAACCAACTCAGGTGGGGGATTCGTGCCAATCAGGTTTGAGCGCGAGCCTTTGTGTGTGAACGGGTCGGTCAATGTGACGACAGGATAACATAGGATCGCCAGATCGGGCCGCGAACTTTGGCGCTCGATGACATCGGTGGCATCAGCCTGCCCCGCGTCGAAATGCGTCATCAACGTGGACGCAAGATGTCCGCCGGCAGATGAGCCGATGATGCCGACGCGCCTGGGGTCAACACCCCATTCGCCGGCGCGGGCGCGCACGATGCGGACGGCGCGGGCGGCGTCCTGCAACATGGCGGGGTGACGATAACCGCTCGAGCCAAGGCGATATTTCAGGACGAATCCTGCGATCCCCTGTTGATTGAACCAGCGCGCGTAATGGCTTCCCTCGTGATCCGCCAGATGCCCGTAACCGCCCCCTGGACAGATGACGATCGCCGCGCCGGTGGCTTTTTCCGGCGGCGGTAAAAAAATCGTGAGCGTGGGAACATCCTTGTCATTGTTGCCAAGGGCACCGGGTGCGCCGTCGGGCCAGAGCGGGAAACTCGTGTTGGTCTGGGCATGCATCACTGCGGAGGAACCCAGAAGCAAGGCGACGGCACGGGTGATTTTCATGAAACGCATCGTAGAGATTGAAAAACTGAAGTTCAACCTGGTTTATGATTGTGCCGTGTGCCGGCGCGTTGACTCTGCGCTCGCACCGGATATACTGCGCTCCTTTGTATGAACAAGAATCCGCATGTGGCAGTGGTTGGCGCGACGGGGGCCGTCGGCATCGAAATGATCAAGACGCTCGAGAAGCGCAAGTTTCCCGTCGGGAAGCTCACACTCCTCGCGTCCGCGCGTTCCGTTGGCAAGAGACTGAAGTTCAAAGGTCAGGACATCGCCGTCACCGAACTCACCAAAGATTCGTTCAAGGGAATTGACATCGCCTTGTTCAGCGCGGGCGGCAGCATCTCGAAGGAGTTTGCGCCCATCGCCGCCAAGGCGGGCTGCGTGGTGGTGGACAATTCCAGCGCGTTCCGCATGGACCCGGAGGTGCCGCTAGTCGTACCCGAAATCAACGCGAGTGACGTGAAGAAGCACAAGGGCATCATCGCAAATCCGAATTGCACCACGGCCATCACGCTCATGGCGTTGTATCCGTTGCATCAGGCGTTC
>CAZFNB010000203.1:0-5318 GCA_964520235.1 uncultured Bifidobacterium sp.
GAGCTGCCACTCCAAGGACTTTTGACCCCTGAATACAACGATCCGAATGTCTGCTTCACGCCATTGGTGCGAACCATGTTGAAAACTCTTTCGCCGGAGGCGCGTTCTCCAAGGAATCCTATTTCGTGTGTTTCAAAAAAGTCAGCCTGCTGCCATGCGGATTGCAGAATCGCCAGATCAGCCTCCGTCCATGCGTTGTGCTGAAGCGCTTCCCACGTCGCGCTCAGGCCAAGCCTGGCAATGGCGACACGGATCATCTGAGCCACAAGCGTCGGGTCCTCACGATTGAAGTTGGAGAGACGGACCAGGGCTTGGAGATTTTGCAAAGCCCGCTCAGTATCGCCCGTGTGCAAAGAGCCGACAACGTCCGCTGCCAGCCATTGGGCCGCAACTCGCATTGGAACAAACGGGTATCGAAAGATTCCGCTCACGCTCAAGCTTTCAGGATCGAACATGAAGTAACGAATGGGGTGTTCGGTGGCGGCGCGAATCTCCACGAGTTGGTCACTCGCAGACGACAGATTGGTGGCAAATTGTTCCCAGCTTACCCAATTTGTCGTAGCTGCAACCAGCATGACTTTATCGCTGAGATGAAGAATACGGGCCTTTCCTGGCGAGACGTAATTTAGAATGGCGATTCCGCGGGGGTCAAAACCGGATTGGTTTGCAAGCTGGTTGGCAGCATTCGTCAGTTGTTGCAAACCGGCTCCACCCTCAGGCTTACGTGGAAAACCAAGCTCCGCGAAGGAAATTTTCTCGCCCTTGGCGCGCAGTTCGGCTTTGTAGTTTTCGACTCCGCCCCGCTGCCCGTTGCGAAACATCAGAAGCCCAGCAATCGCGGCAATGACCACGACAGCAGTTAAAATCAACCAGCGGAATTTTTTCATGTGTAAATCGGATTCTGACGAGACGGCGTTGAAAAGAACACCTGGTCACTGCAAAAGTTTTACGCAACGTCAATGCACGTCAGTCGTTGATGCAGGGCTGACGCGTGCCCGCTCTCATTAGCACCGGGCTTCAGCCCGGTGTCTGTGTGGCGAGGTGAAAAGCTGTTTCAACAGCTTTTCCCGCCCGGTGAAAAGCCGCTAAAGCGGCTGAATCATTCCAAGCATCATTTACACCCGGCTAAAGCCGGGTGCTAATGAGAGTAATATTGCCTCTCGTTACTCGTGTTGCCGGGTCCGCGCACTTACCGCTGACGGGCTAAACTTCACGCGCCTTCCAATATCGCCACCGCCGCCGCGTGACCTTGTGTGTGGCTCAGACTGATCAAGACGTGTTTCCCGCCGCGCGATTCGAGCAGTTTCAATCCGCCGCCGTGCAACACCACGTAAGGCTCACCGGACTCGCGCCTGCGCACTTCCATGTCGTGCCAGCCGAGTTGCGCACCGATGCCTGTGCCGAACGCCTTGGAGATCGCTTCCTTTGCCGCGAATCGAGCCGCGACGAACGGCCCGGGTTCCTTGTGCGCCTGGCAATACGCAATTTCCTCCGGCAGCAGAATACGGTTCACGAACCGCTCGCCGAATTTTTCCAGCGATGATTTCACGCGCGCCACTTCGATGATGTCTATGCCGATGCCAAGGATCATGTCAGCGATTGGTTCAATAGCCCTTCATCACCGCCAGCATTTCCTTCACGGCCTGTCGCAGACCAACGAACACAGCGTGGCTGACGATGCTGTGCCCGATGTTCAACTCGACCAGATGCGGCACGCGGCGGAGCAGGGGAAGGTTCTCGCAGTTCAAGCCGTGGCCCGCGTTCACGCGCAGGCCGAGTTTGTGCGCCAGCTTCGCACCCGCGATCAATCGTTTCAATTCCGCATCGCGCCTGCGTTTGTTGGAAAAGTTTTCCGCATACGAACCGGTGTGCAATTCGATGAACTGCGCGCCCGTGCGGGCTGAGGCATGGATTTGTTTTGTGTCCGGCGCTATGAACAGGCTCACCTCGATTCCGGCGGCGTTCATGCGTCTGCGGGTTTGTGTCAACGCTCGCTCGCTGGCGACAACATCCAATCCGCCCTCCGTCGTCACTTCCTGCCGCCGCTCCGGTACGATGCACACGATGTCCGGCTTGAGCTTGAGCGCGATGGAGACGATTCCCGGCGCGTTCGCCATTTCGAGATTGAGACGCGTCTTGATTCGCCTGCGCAATTCCCAAATGTCGCGGTCTTGAATATGCCGGCGGTCTTCGCGCAGGTGCGCCGTGATGCCGTGCGCGCCCGCAGCCTCGCAGAGCAACGCGGCGGCGACGGGATCAGGCTCGCCGGTTTTACGCCTGCGATAGCGCGCCTCGCGAATCGTGGCGACGTGATCAATGTTGACGCCGAGTTTCAGCACGGCGTCTGTCTGCCAAAAGCGACGGGAGGTAGCAAATGAAATTCGTTTTCGATTGCGTCTCCGGTGCGAACCCTGCTTGCTATGCGCCGTGTCGAAGTGGAAACGATTTCTGATTTACTGGTCGCCGGTGATCTTGTGGTTGTGCGTCATCACCGTCGCGTCGGGCGACCAGAAATCCGTCCAACATTCCTCGCGCATCATCGGGCCGGTTCTTCACTGGTTGTTTCCGCAGTTGAGCGAGCAGCAGGTCTGGGAAGTGGTTTATTGGGTTCGCAAATGCGCGCACATGACGGAATTTGGCGTGCTGGCCTTGGTGTGCTGGCGCGCGTTTCAACGTGTGCTGCCGGGTGCGTTACAGCCGTGGTCGTGGCGCAATGCGCGGAGCGCGTGGTTGTGTTGTCTGCTGTTCGCCTCGGTGGACGAAGTGCATCAACTCTTCGTGCCGGGTCGCCAGGGCTCGGTGATGGATGTGATGATTGATTGCGCGGGCGCGGCCATTGCCTTGCTGCTGTTGAGGGCGCTGGGCCGGAAATTGAAGTGGTGGTAAAAAATGGAGCGAGCGAAGAGACTCGAACTCTCGACATTCACCTTGGCAAGGTGACGCTCTACCAACTGAGCTACGCTCGCTTCCAGAAAGCACGGCCAAGTTACGAAACCCCGCCGGGATTGCAAGTTTTGTTTTTGCCCGGTTTTATCGCGTGGACTGCGGTTTTTTGGATTCAGCCAGCTTTCGCACGTCCACGGCTTCCATGCCGGCGGCTCTGATGGCTGTAAGCCCAAGATCAGTGTCCTCGTAAGCGCGGCAAAGTTTCGGGTCAACGCCCAACCGGCGCGCAGCCTCGAGAAAAATGTCCGGTGCGGGTTTCTGGTTCTTCACCATCTCGCTTGTCACCACGGCGTCGAAGAGATGGCGGATGCCGAGTTGTTCGAGGACGTCGCAGATGATTTTTTGCGTGCCTCCGGAAGCGACGGCCATCGGCACGGCGCCGTGATGCGCGCGGGCGATTTCGACGACAGCATGAACCGGCTCAATCTCCGCCATCAACGGGAGATAAAGCTCCTCCTTCTCATGCGCCACGGCGATGTGGTCAAGCGAGCGGCCCTGCTCCTGCGCCAGCATTTTCAAGATGTCGCGGGACGGTACGCCGCCGAGCGCGTAGAAACGATCCTCGGTGAAATTGAGTCCGTGGCGCTGGGTCACCAGACTCCACGCGCGCCAGTGCAATGGCATGGTGTCCGCAAGAGTGCCGTCGCAATCGAAGATGAGTCCTTTTGGGGATGCTGCTTTCATTAAATCAATTTTTTTGGGATCCATTTTTCAGAAGTGTCAGGGCGATAACCTGCAAAGCGCGTGAACAATTCATCCACGCTCCGCGCAACGATCAGCGAATCGAGCTGCTCGCGGCGGACGAAACTGCTGTCCACGGTGTGCTTGAGGAATGTCGCGAGTGAATCGTAGTAACCGTCCACGTTCAGCAACGCACACGGGAATCCGTGCAGATGCAACTGCGCCCATGTCATCGCCTCGAAGATTTCTTCAAGAGTTCCGAACCCTCCCGGCAGCGCGACAAACCCTTCGGAGAGCTTTGCCATCATTTGCTTCCGTTCGTGCATCGTGTCCACGAGGTAAAGCCGGCTGAGATTTGTGTGCGCCAGTTCCTTGTCGGCCATGAATCGCGGCAGCACGCCGGTGACCTTGCCGCCCCTGGCGAGCGCAGCGTCAGCCACGACACCCATCAGGCCGACGTGCGATCCGCCATAGATGAGTTCGATGCCGCGTGCGGCGATGGATGCACCGAGTTCGCGCGCCGCATCGGCGAACGCGGTGGAATTGCCATGGCTTGAGCCGCAAAAGACGCAGAGGCTTTTCATGTTCATGCGTTGAGCGCGGCAAGGCGCGACTCCATGTCGTTCGTGATGAGCGGTTCCACCAGCGGGTCGAGATCGCCATCAATGAAGTTCGACAGATTGTAAAGTGTCACCTCCACGCGATGATCTGTGACGCGGTTTTGAGGGAAGTTGTAGGTGCGGATCTTTTCGTTGCGCTCGCCCGTGCCGACCTGTTGCTTGCGGTTCGCCGCGTATTTGGCGTTCTCCTCCGCGATCTTTGCCTCGAGCAGACGTGACCGCAGCACGGTCATCGCCTTGGCGCGGTTCTTCAACTGTGACCGTTCGTCGGCGCAACGCACGATCAGGCCGGTGGGTTTGTGGATGATTTGGACGGCGGAATCCGTCGTGTTCACGCCCTGGCCGCCTTTGCCAGAGGCGCGGCAGACGTTGACTTCGATTTCATCCGGCTTGATTTCAATGTCCACCTCCTCGGCCTCGGGAAGCACGGCAACGGTGGCCGTGCTTGTGTGTATGCGGCCCTGCGCCTCGGTTGCAGGCACGCGCTGGACACGGTGAACGCCGCTTTCATATTTCATCCGTTTGAAAACGTCCGTGCCCTTGATCTCAAAAATGATTTCCTTGAATCCACCGAGATCGGACGGGTTGGAATCCACCGTTTCGACCTTCCATCCGCGCGCTTCGGCATAACGGGTGTACATGCGGTAAAGATCGGCGGCGAACAGCGCGGATTCAGAGCCGCCCGCGCCCGCGCGGATTTCGATGATGGTGTTGCGCGAGTCGGTGGGGTCGGGAGGCACGAGGCCGAAATGAAGCTGCTGCGCGAGCTTTTTCTCCTCCGCTTCGAGCCGGATGATTTCCTCCTTTGCCATGAGGGCCATTTCAGATTCCGCCGGTTCGTTTTTGAGCAGGGCGCGGTTCTCTTCAAGATCGCAGCCGGTTTTCAAATACCTTGCGCCCGCCGCGACGAGTTCCTTGAGCCGCGCGTATTCCTTGGAAAGTTCCTGTGCCCGCTGCGCGTTGTTGAATGCGTCGGGCGCGCTCAACGAGGCTTCCACTTCGGCGAAGCGTTTGCGGAACTTTTCTATGTGCGGGCGAAAATCCATTTCAATGACTGTGGGTCAGGTGGTG
>CAZFNB010000204.1:0-5310 GCA_964520235.1 uncultured Bifidobacterium sp.
CACCTGACCGGTCATGCCGGGTTGCTGCGCGCCCATGTGCCGCGGCGTGTGCGAATACGGATCGCTCGGAAACGCGCCATAGACTTCCGGCGATTTCGTGAAACCCAGACCGCGCCGGATGTCGTAATAAGCCTCGCGAAGGCCCGCGATGATCTCCGTCGCCGCGCCGGACGCGACCGCCGCGCGATGCGATTCCTCCGCCGCGAGCAGCAGCTTCGCGATCATGTGCCAGTAAATGCTCCCCAGCCCTTCGAACGCGAACATCGTCCCACTACGCCCCGTGAACGCGCTGTGATGAAACACCTGTTCCCAGATCTCCAACAACGCAGCACGCTCGTGCTGCAACGCATCGTCGCCGGGGTTATTTGCCAAGAGCCGGTTCAATCGCGTATCGAGTGTGCCTGCATTCGTCAGGTCGCCGTTGAAATGAGCCGCGCCGTTCGCGTCCGTGACGATCACGCTGCGGTCGCCCTGCTTCACGAGCGAAGCGATGCCCGGCACGCGCTTTTGCCAGTCGTCCGGCAGTGTGTTGCGCGACAGAAACGGCGCGACGGTCCGGTCGGGATAAAGCATGTAACTGTGTTGATCCGCGCGGAACAGATCGCTACGGCGCAGTGCACGGAGCAGTTCAAGCGATTCGCCGGGCGCGAGCAGACCGCTGCTCAACACCGCCACCTGCCCTTCGAGCATGAGATTCAGATGACGCACGCGCGCGGTGTTGCCGGAGACTTCAAGCAGGTTGTAGCTGTGAAATGTTCCGTCCGCCCGACGATTCACATTCAATGTGTGATCCACGGCATCTTTCGCAGCGGCGAGCCAGCGGCGCGCTTCGGCAATGGTCACAGATTTTGTTTCGCCGAGTGAACCGCGATAGACCGCCGCCCGATGCTTTTCCCCGGCGCGACCCAACGCGGAAATAACTGCGAATCGCGTGGCGTCATCCGTCGCTTGAGTTTTTCCCAACACGGCGGTGATTTCCTCCGCGAATGAAACGACTGCGGCGCACATGGCGATACTCGCGTCCGATTTGGAAAGGATGCGGTCGAGAAAAGCGATGTAACGCCGCATGTAGGCTACCGTCACGATGGAAAGCCCCCAACCGGCGAGCGCATTGTTCGCGTCGTTCCACTCGGGGCGCTGCGTGTTGAGCCAGATGCCGCCGCCGGGAACGAGGTTGCTCAACTTGGCGAGCAACGGAACGAAAAGTTTTTCTGCGAGCGAAACGAGAAAGACGTCGCCCTTTTCATCTGCGAGCAATTTGGCGTCGTTGCCGAGTTCCGCCGCGCGCGACGTGAGTTGCCGATGCAACGCCGCGTTGAACTGAATCGAGTGACGCGGGTCGCGAAGCAGTTCGGCAAAAGGTTTTATCTCATAGGGAACGCGGGCGAACGCGTAGGCGCGGTCGTTCAACGCGGAAGTCAGGCGACGTGGCTCGTGATCCTCGAACGATTCGAGCAGCCGCAGCAGATAGATGATCTGGTGATCGCCCCAGTAACCGATGTGACTCCACGGGTCGTGCGGGTCTTCCACTTCCCAGTCAATGCCGCTGCGCGTGACGCGATACGGATTGTAGCCGTCGGCGGTCGAGGCGTTGAGGAAGACCGCGATCATGGATTCGAGGCAGAGCGGATAACTCTGCGCGAGGCTCTCCCAATTCTGGAAGATGTCGCGCCAGTTGCCTTGATGGTCGTAAATGATCTTTCCCGCCTCATCGCGGGTGCGGATGGAAAACCGATTCCACGGACGGCTCGGGTCACCGTGACGACGGCTGAACGTCAGCGGCAGATATTCGCGCGACAGACGGACGAGTTGCGCGTCGCCGGTGGACTTCGCGGAGGAATTCAGCTCGGCGAGATTCGTTTGCTCGGGCAGCGATTTCAGCCACGCGGCGTGTCGAGCATGGATGCTGGCGTTGCGCGCTTTGAGAAACGCAGCGAAGTCGGCAGACGGAAAGCGATAGCTGTCCGGCAGCGTGCCGCCGCGCATACAATTGAACAGCACGTTGGCGAAGTGATGCACGCTCGCGGCGCTGTCGCCGGTCTGCTGCAAACCGTCCGCAGCCGCGATGCGACGGATCAGCGCATCGCGCGTTGCTTGCACATCCGACTTCAATTCCGCCGCGAGTTTTTCCGGGCGGCTCAATTGTTCGCGCAGCGTGACGAGCGCGGCGTGATCGAGTCCGGTGTCCACGACAGCAAACCATTCGTGCGAACCGCCGGGCGCGATCTCGACCGAATCACAGACCAGATGCGCGCCGAAAACTCCGCGCACTTCGCGTTCGGCGACGACCGCTTCCCCGCGCCGGAAAGATTCGAGTTGGCGTTCGGAGAGCAGCAGCGTCGGAGCACGGTGGCCGAGCGACCACGCAGCGGCGGCGCGCAACGATTCACAGGGTTCGGCGCGGTCGGTGATGCCGGAGTTCAACGTGTAGATGCCCAGCGCGCCGTCACATTCGTGGCGCATGTAGGCGGCGGCGAGGTAACTGTATTTGTCGAACAAATCCTGACCAACACCGGCAGGAAGCATTTGATGGAAGCCGTCGAGATACCGGACTGACACCGGTTGGTCGGAAAGATTTTCGAGTTCGCAAAGCCGCACGAGGCCGAAACGGTCGGACGATGTGAGCGTCCAGGTGAATTTCAATCCGAGGTCCTCGTTGATCTCCTCGAACACGGCAGTGCCGCCGAACTGGCTTTTGAAAAGATTGCGGCGGAGGCGATGCAGCGCGGCATCGCCGAACCACGGCTCCCAAAGCGTCGTGCCAGATTTGCGTTTGACGAGAAAATGCGTGCGGGCTCCCGCGCTCGCGGCGTGGCTCAGAATCTTGTCCGCCGTCCGATATGGAAACAGCGCGTGGTCGGGATCGCTACGACCCGAAGTGAACGCGCCATGGCTGCCGAGAAAGGTCCAAAGATTGCCGTCGCTGACGAGGCTCATCAGGAACGGTGGCATCGCGTTGACGTTGAGGATGCCGGAGAACGGTTCGCCGTGGATGGCACGATGAGCTTGTTGAGTTTTTTGTCCGCTGATGGATTCCGGAGAGTGGCCGGACAAGACGCTCCGGGTCGTGGAGCATCCGTCCCGAGGCGCGAGTGCTTCAACGGTTGTGTTGCTGACCGTCATCGGTCGTCCAGTTGTTTAGCAACGACCGGTGTGACGGCGGGTAAATCCTTCGATGCCTGTTGCGCCGGCGCTGAGACGTGGAACGGGACGTTGCCGACCGATGCTCCTGCGGCGTTATGGACGTAGGCGAACACGCGATAACCACCCGCAGTCTGAGGGGCAATGATTTCGCAACTCTGCTCGTCGCTGCGGACGATCGCCGACTGGATTTCAGGAAGCGTCTGCTCCTCTTTGCCGGCGGAGAGTGTCTTGGTCTGTTCAGGCTGCACCACCCAGCGGACTCGCAGCGGACTTTTCGCGGAATCGCTCGCAGCCAGCCGGATTTTCAATGTCTGTTTCGGTTTCAACTGCGTTGAACCCTCTGGCTTGAGTTCCTTGATCACGGGGCAAGGCGACGAGGAGGGCTTGCCGGTCCAAAGCTCCGTCATCGTATCCACGGCGTTCACTTTTGTGCCGTCCGGCAGGAACATGCCGAACCAGGTGGCCGTGCGTTCCTGTTTGTTGCCCCAGAGGAATGCGTAAGAGCCGAGACACATCGGGCGTTGATAGACCGAGCCGAGATACGCGCTGCGATAGGATTCGGCTTTCTGCGGGCTCGTCGGTTCGATCGGCGCGCCCCAGGGAGTTTTGCCGACCTCCCAAAAACCGGGCGGGCCGAACTCGGTGATGATGTAAGGCTTCGTCGGATTGAGATCCGCGTAACGTGTGGCGATGCTCGATGCACCGGCGTAAGTGTTGATGCCCACGATGTCCACGTCCGGGCAAAACTGATTGATGCTCTGGATGCGCCTGCCGCCGAGTTCGACGATGACGGTCATCACGGGATGATTCGTGTCGAGTGATTTGGCGAGCCGCGCAGCTTCGTTGACATGTTTCCAGATGGCGGGATTATCGCCGGCGGCGTAGCCCTCCATCTCGTTGCCGATGCCCCATATCAATACGGCGGGATGATCCTTGTAACGCAGCACGGCCTTGCGGACCAGTTCGAGTTGCTCGGCGAGCATGGCGGGATTGTCGTAGCTGAAATTGCCCTCGTCGCCTTCATGCCGCAGCCAGATGCCGACGGTGACGGTGAGTCCGTGTTTGTGCGCCTCGTCGAGGAACGGTTCAAGATTGTCCCCGCCCCAGGTGCGGACGGAGTTGGCTCCTGCGGCGGCCAGCAAATCGAGCCGGTTCGTACCGCCAGCGCCCTTGACGAAAAACGGTTTGCCGTCGCGCTTCAACACCCACCTGCCGCCGTCGCGAGTCATCTCCACTTTTAGAGGCGCGGCAAAGATCGGACTCACGCCTGCCAGGAATGTGATCACCCCGGCGAGCAATCCGCATGGAAAGATGTTCTTCATTTGAATCGTCGTGTCAGGCAGGCCCCGGGCCGTTGTCCCGCATCAAATGTCGTCTTGATGCAATTGGCGAATGATTTCCGGCCCTCATCCCGTTTGAAAAGTCGCGCCACATGATCTGCCTCAAAACGAGTTTACCGCGAACACATCGTCTTTGTTGCTTCGCAGGTCGGTCCATTTCCACGTCTCTACGTGACCATCCAAAAATGAAAAAACGGCGCGTGCATTGTGCCGTGCAGCGGGCTGCTTGTAAGGCGCGACGGCCCAGCCTTGCGTCGGTGACGGCTGCTTGGTGGTGATCTCTGTGAAGTAGGCGGCGGGCATCTTGTCCACGTTCATGCCGGTCTTCGGGTAACCGACATCCCCGATCATCCAGATCTGGGAAGTGCGACCGATCTGGGAAAGTTTCCGGCTGCCCAAGGGGGAGCCATCGGTGTTTTTGGCGTAACGGATGATGCCGGTGGTGATGGTGTTGCCTTCCAGCGGACCGTAGCCTTCGCAGGGCGATTTGAAAAATGCGGCAGTGCTCGGATCTATGTCCGTATCCTTGACGACTGTGCAACGCCAGACATTGTTGGATGTGGCGCTGCCAGTGATGTATTTGCCGGTGTCGAGAATCTTGAACCACCAGTCGGGCGTGACACCTGGCCAGGTACCGGTGTTCAACGGCGGCAGGTACTCGCTGCTGTCCATCGCATACATTGCGAAGGCGAGCGCAATCTGTTTGTTGTTGTTGACGCAAGCGATGCCTTTGGCCTTTTCCTTCGCCCGGCCCAGCGCAGGCAACAACATGGCCGCCAGGATTGCGATGATCGCGATGACCACCAAGAGTTCAATCAAAGTGAAG
>CAZFNB010000205.1:0-5295 GCA_964520235.1 uncultured Bifidobacterium sp.
CCATCCAAAGCGCGCGAGACTTGGCTTTTCCATCTCATTAGCACCCGGCTTCAGCCGGGTGTTCGCGATGCAAAAGCAACATCAGCCGCTTCAGCGGCTTCTCGCGAGACAGGAAAAAGCTGTTCAAACAGCTTTTTCGTTCTTCTTCGACTCACACCGGGCTGAAGCCCGGTGCTAATGAGAGTCGGTATGCGTCAGCCCTGGCTTGAATCAATCATCCGCATACAATGGTTACTTGCGTTTCCGGTAATGCGTGTATAATCAAGAAACATACTTTTCATGCAATTGAAGTCATACGTCGCACGTTTCGCCGGAGTCGTTTCCCTCCTCACCGCAATCACGCTCGCTTTTCCCGCACGCGCACAAAGCAATTTCACCATGCGCGTCATGGCGGCGAACATCACCTCGGACAATCAGCAAAGTTACGAGGCTGAAGGCATTCGTATTTTCCAAGGATTAAAGCCTGACGTTGTCGCGATTCAAGAGTTTCAAGTTGGAGGAAACTCCGACTCGAACACGCTGCGCACGCTGGTGGACACGGCCTTCGGGACAAATTTCAGTTTTTATTGCGAGCCAAACAACGCCATTCCAAACGGCATCGTGAGTCGGTGGCCGATTCTTTCCGCCGGATTCTGGGATGATCCGTTCCTGACAGACCGTGATTTTGCGTGGGCGCAGATTGATCTGCCCGGAACGAACGATCTCTACGTGGTGAGCGTGCATCTTTGGGGCAACGGCAGCGATTCGCAACGTGGCATCGAAGCGAACATCATCAAGGCTCACGTCCAGACAAATCTTCCGGCAGGGGCGTGGGTGATTGTGGGGGGAGACATGAACACCGACGCACGTTCAGACACGCCGATTGATAACTTCAAAACGTTTCTCAGCGACAGTCCGATCCCATCCGATGAAGTCTCAACCACAGTTGCAGAGAGAGACAAAACCAGCCGGAATCGCAGCAAACCATACGACTACGTGCTGCCGGGTTTTGCTCTCACCAATTATCTGATACCCGTGGTTGTGGGCACGCACACATTCTCGAACGGGCTCGTGTTTGATTCCCGCGTTTATCCAACACTGAGCGATGTTCCTCCGGTTCAGGTTGGTGATTCCGGTGCCGTAAACATGCAACACATGGCCGTGGTGAAGGATTTCTCGATTCCGGTTGGAGTGATCACTAACACCGCCCCGGTGATTGTTGCGCAACCCGCGAGCCAGACAAATTCCTTTGGGGCAAATGCCACGTTTTCCGTGTCGGCTACCGGAACGACTCCGCTCTCGTATCAATGGCGCTTGTATTCGACCAACATCCCGGGCGCAACCGCCAGCAGTTACACTCGAACGAACATACAGCCTGCGGATGCGGGACCTTATTCAGTCGTGGTCACAAACGTGGTTGGAAGTGTCACAAGCTCCAATGCGGTGCTGACCGTCGAAGGCAAACCGGCGATTTCCTCGCAGCCGCAAAGCGTGACGGTCAATGCCGGGGCGAATGCCACGTTCAACGTTTCTGCCAACGGTTCTCCGACGCTCGGCTATCAATGGCGGCTGGCGGGCACGAACATTCCGGGCGCAACACTGACAAGTTTCACCCGTTCCAACGCGCAGCCTGCTGACGCGGGCAGTTACACCGTGGTCGTAACCAATTCAGAAGGCAGCGTGACGAGCGCGGTCGCCGTTCTGACCGTGTTGAGCGGCTCGTCTTCAGTGATCGCTCAGTGGAATTTCAACAGCGTCGTTCCTGACGCAACGACCAGCACCGGCACGACGACGCCCTCCGTTGGGAGCGGTACGGCGTCGGCAGTGGGAGGCGCGACGACATCCTTTGCCAGCGGAGACACTGTGCTTGATCCCGCCCCTGCCGCCGACAACAGCGCGTGGAACAGCACGACGTATCCTGCGGTGAGTGCCGACAACAAATCGCGCGGACTGCAATTCGCCGTCAGCACCGTCGGCTGGCAGAACATCATCGTGTATTGGGGGTCGCGTTCGAGCGATACGGGCAGTCGTTATGGCCGGATGCAGTACTCGACCAATGGCGTGAATTTCACGGACTTCACGCTGTCATTTTCAAATTCCAACACTGTTTTCACACGGAAGACCAACAGTCTTGCTGCCGTTTCTGCCGTGAACGACAATCCGAGTTTCATCGTGCGGTTCGTTTCGGAATTTGAAAGCACGGCCATCAACAGCGGCACGGTCGGTTATGTGGCGGCGAATTCTCCCACCAGTTCCTATTCCACCGGTGGCACGATGCGCTACGACATGGTGACGATTCTCGGTTCGCCGATTGTCAGCGGCACCGCGCCAGTAATCACCAACCAACCAGCGGACGCCGTCGTGAATCAAGGCGCGGACGCCACGTTCACCGTTGGCGCGGACGGTACGTCACCGCTCTCGTATCAATGGCGGTTCAACGCAGGCGACATCGCGGGTGCTACTGCGGCAAGTTACACGCGCAGCAATGTGCAGCCCTCGCACATCGGGAGTTACTCCGTCACCGTCAGCAATGCCAGCGGCTTCACGACCAGTTCAAATGCCGCGCTGACTTTGAACATTCCATCTCCGGAGTTGAGTACGCCCGCCGCCGGGGTGTTGCAATGGTTGGGTTTGAGCAATTTGAATTACACGGTGCAGACGAAGACGAATCTCTCGCAGACAAACTGGATCACGCTTGGCACGGTGTCGTCGGCAACGGCGAACGTTTCGTTCACCAACCAGCCCGCCACGGACGCGGAACGCTACTATCGCGTCACGTATCCTTGATCACCAACCGGCTGCATTGCCGCCCGCCCGAGGGTCTGCGGCGCCGACAAAAGATTTTTTGTCACCCGAACGGGCAACGACGTGCGAGACGGAAAGCGAGTTCAGTTCGCGCAGCTTGTGACCGCGTTGTTCGAGCGCGCGTTTGATCCCCTCCGGCAATGCGCTTTCCGCCATGAGTTCATCCGGCGACCACTGCTGATGGATTCTCGGCGCTGCGATGGCTTCGCGTGGAGTCATGCCGAGATCAATCATTCCCACCAGTTCCTGCAACACGGCGGAAATGATCTTCGGCCCGCCTGCCGCGCCGACAGCGATGACAGGCTTGTCCCGTTCGAGCACGATCGTCGGCGACATGCTTGAGAGCGGGCGTTTGCCGGGCGCGACGGCGTTGGCCTCCGCGCCCACCAGTCCGAAATGATTCGGCACGCCGGGTTGCACGGAAAAATCGTCCATCTCGTTGTTCATCACAACACCCGTGCCGGGAATCACCACTTTCGATCCGTAGCTGGTGTTGATGGTGGCGGTGCAGGCCACCCAGTTGCCGTCGGCGTCTGCGACAGACCAATGAGTCGTGTGCTTCTCGAACAAGTCGCGCTCCCAATCAGGCGGTGTGCCGTGCGACGGAACTTCAGTCACGCGTTCCAGATTGATTTTCTTCGCGAGCGTGACCGCGTATTTTTTTGAAATCAGCCCGCGCGGTACTTTTGCGAAATCCGGGTCGCCAAGCCAGTGTGCACGGTCGGCGAACGCCAGTTTCATCGTCTCAGCGATGACGTGAAGCCGCGTCGCTTCGTCCATCTGCTTCAAGCTGAAACGCTCGAGAACATTCAGCATCTCGATGACGTGAACCCCGCCGGAACTTGGTGGAGGAAACGAAACAACTTTGCGCCCGTGATAGGTTGTCGTCACGGGTTCGCGCAGGACGATGTGATAGTTTGCAAAGTCCGCCGCCGTCATGATGCCGCCGTTGGCGCGCATCCATTTCCCGGTTTCTTGAGCAAACGGACCCCGATAAAACCAGTCCGCTCCGTGTTGGGCGATCGAGCGATAGGTTTTTGCCAGGTCAGATTCTTTGAGCAACATCCCCGTCTTGTAAGGTTCACCGTTCGTGAAAAAAATGGCGCGCGAAGCCTCGAACATTGCCAGTTCGTCAGCCACTGATTGAAGCCGCGCGGCAAAAACGGGGCTGACTTCAAACCCGCTTGATGCGATGTCCGCCGCAGGGAGAATCAGTTCCGAGAGTTTTTTGCGTCCGAAATTCTTCACCGCGTAATCAAATGCAGCCACCTCGCCGGGCACGCCGCTGGCGAGGGGGCCTGTCTGGCTGAGACGCGTGTCGGCAACGCCGTTTCGCACGAACATGTCCCGCGTGGCGGCTGCGGGTGCCATTTCGCGTCCGTCAATGGCAACGAATTTTCCGTTTGCACGGCGGATGAGCATGAAACAGCCGCCGCCGATGCCCGAGTTGTGCGTGTCCACCACGCCGAGCGTGAGGCCGACAGCGACCGCGGCGTCAATCGCATTGCCGCCGGACTTGAGAGCATCCAGCCCGGCTTGTGTGGCCAGCGGATGTGCTGAAGCGACCATGCCGCGTGTGAAAGTCGCTTCATCAATTGCTGCCGTTGTCTTGCACAAGGCGGCAGATAAAAAGATTACGGTGATCAGGGAGGTTGAAATGGATTTCGTCATGGGAACAGGCCACGCATCTGTTTCGCTTCCTGCACGCGCTTGATGCCGGCGCACAGCGCGGCCATGCGCATCGAGATTTTTTGTTTGCGGCTCATCGTGAGCACCTGTGTGTAGGCGGCTTCGAGGATGCGGAAGAGTTTGTCGGTGATTTCAGTTTCTCCCCAGAAAAAGCTTTGGAGATCCTGCACCCACTCGAAGTAGGAAACAATGACGCCGCCGGAATTGCAGAGGATGTCGGGGATCACAAACACGTCGTCGCGCTGGTCAAGGATTGCGTCGGCCTCCGGCGTTGTCGGGCCGTTTGCGCCTTCAGCGAGGATGCGGCATTTGATTTTTGCGGCGTTGGCTGCGGTGATCTGGCGTTCCATCGCGGCGGGTACGAGAATATCGCAAGG
Source organism: uncultured Bifidobacterium sp. (assembly GCA_964520235.1). GTDB lineage: Bacteria > Verrucomicrobiota > Verrucomicrobiia > Limisphaerales > JADLHS01 > JADLHS01. The sequence continues at coordinate 4,851 of CAZFNB010000205.1, forward strand.
CATGACGAGCAACTGCTCGTTTGTAACCGGTTCGCCTCCGGAAAATCCGGCGACGGTCCGTTCACGTGCGACGTGCGCGTCGAGCTTTATCAAATCCAGGCCGCGCTCGTTTTGAACGCCGCCGAATGCGTCGCTGATGGCGATGATTTTCGCACCGTGCCGGGCGAGCGTGAGCGCGGCGATCGAGCCGACGTTTCCATAGCCTTGCACAGCCACGCGCGCCTTGGTCATGTCAATGCCGAGCGTGTCCGTGGCGCGATTGACGAGATAAGCCACGCCACGTCCGGTCGCCTCGCGCCGCCCGTGCGAACCGCCGAGGCCGATGGGTTTGCCCGTGACGATGCTCGGGACGGAATAGCCCGTGTGAACCGAGTAAGTATCCATCATCCACGCCATGACCTGCTCGTTCGTGCCCATGTCCGGCGCCATGACGTCGGTGTGGGGG
>CAZFNB010000206.1:0-5290 GCA_964520235.1 uncultured Bifidobacterium sp.
GCTTGATCGTGGTGTAATTGGTCGCACGCGTGTAATTCGTTCCAGAAAACGGGATGTCAAGGTTCGTCCATGTTACCGTCGGGATGTTCGTGATCTCACAGACAGCGGGAACGCTCAGGATGTCCCACGTCGCCGAACGTGCCTGTTCCAATTGCTGGATCGCCATGGCTTGAGCCGCCAGGGAATATCCCGACCATTCGGTGCGCCGCGTAGCCGCGAGATACCCCAGAATCATCCCGCCCATCATCACCACGATGATGGCCAGCGCCATCACGACTTCCGCCAGGGTGAATGCCGACTCCCGGAGCCGCGCCGCCCTGCATTTCAATCTGGCTGCAATTTGCATTTTGGATTCAAGCCCGAACCTCGGTCATTGACTGGTTGTCTGTTTTCAAACCACGACAACTCAGCAACCGATATGCCGTGCCCTTTGCAGCAAAGATCCGGTGAAAACACCCGGGATGAAGAAATCGGACAAGGAGCTTGAAAACAACGCAAAGAGAAGAAGTGTCCCGTCAAATCAACAGAACCGGCAAAAAACCATTGTCGCGCGTCAGGACAGTCGTGTCTCCAAACAAGCCCCTCACTTTGGAGACAGGCTGCCGGCATTGTCAGAAAGAAGCCGTCGTACATCCGCCTGAAGTTCTGCGACCAGTGCATCCAGCACCTCCGCTTTGCGCCCCTGCCAGAGCAAACCGAACGTCACGCGCTCGAACCCTTCCAGCGGCAACATCCGCACTGAATGACGCTGCTTCATTTTCGGGATGTCCACCGTCACACCGATGCCATAACCGTTCTCTACGTAAGTCTGGACCAGATCAATGCTGCTGACCTCGATGCCGCTGAACCAATCCACCTTCAGCCTGGCAAGCCCGTTCTGGAACGCGCGGCAAATCACACCGTTGCTCGGCACGGTGATCAGCGTCTCGTCAATCCGGTCGCGCGACCAGAGTTCCTCCGCGGATTTGATTTTACTGTCCTTGGAAACAAGCAACACAAGCGGCAGTTCAAACAACGGCAGCGCCGTCACGCCTTCGGGCGGTTTTCCGCCCAGCAAACCGATGGATACATCCACCTCCTTGTCCTGCAACCAATCCACCACCTCGGGAATGTAACCTTCCCGCAACGTCACTTTCAGTTTTGGAAACCGTTTCCTCATCCGCCGCAGGATCGCCGGCAGATGATCACGCAATACGATTTCAGATGCCGCGATGCGAAGGTGTTGCGATACGCCACCGCGTAATTTTTCCGCCATCGGAACGAGGTTGTCGAAAAAGGGCTTGATGAACCGGTAAAGCTCCGCGCCCTGCGGTGTCAACGCGAACGGGCGCCGATGAAACAGCGTCACCCCGAGCGATTCCTCAAGCTGGATCACCTGTCCGCTCACCGCAGGTTGCTGGATACCGTAAGGCATGTTTCGCACCGCCTGACTGATGCCTCCATGCCGCGCGACGTAGTAGAAAAGTTCCAGGTGATGGATGTTCATAAAATTGATCCGCCCAACGCCACCAGAGTCTTGCCAATCAAAACCCACCCCGCAAGGGCGCAATCCGTCGCGTTTGGTCACGGGAATATTCCCGGCTTCTATCCGCCCGCAAAATCCATTAAACCATCCCGCGTGAGCGATCTCACCGTCATTCTTCAACGCATGGACCAGGGCGATCCACACGCGGCGGACGAACTCCTGCCGCTCGTGTACGAAGAGCTTCGCAAACTTGCCGCGCAGAAAATGGCGCGTGAAAATCCGGGCCAGACGCTGCAAGCAACCGCGCTCGTTCACGAGGCGTGGTTGCGGCTCGGCGGCGATGACCAGCCGGAGTGGGAAAACCGTGCACATTTCTTTGCCGCCGCCGCCGAAGCCATGCGCCGCATCCTCATTGACAATGCCCGCCGGAAAAACCGTCAGCGACATGGCGGCGGCGTGGAACGCGTGGCCCTTGATGGACTCGACCTCGCAGCCGGCATGGACGACGGGCAGTTGCTCGCCTTGAACGAAGCGCTTGATCAACTCGACCGGCACGACGCCGAAAAAGCGAAGGTGGTAAAACTCCGATTCTTCACCGGACTCACGAACGAGCAGACGGCAAAAGTCCTCGGCGTCTCAGAACCAACGGTCAAACGCCATTGGGCCTACGCACGGGCGTGGCTGTTTCGGGCGATGAACCCACAATCGTGATCACCGCCGCGCACCCTGTCGCACGTAAGCAAACGCACCCAGCGCCACTGCCAAACCGACGATTCCCAGACCTATGACGAACGGCTTTTTTGCGACGAGTTCCAAATCCACCAGCAGATAGCTCCCAAGTCCGCATCCGAACAAGCCTCCCACCAGCATCCGCCAACGCGAACGGAACGGGGCAAGCACCGCAAAGAACAAAGCCGCCGCCAGGTAAATCCACACATCATACTTCACAAGATCATCATTTCGATGATCCATTGCGTTGGCGAACAACGCACTGATGGTGTGCAGAATCGCCAGCACCTCGAGCCATTTGCTTCCGCGCCGAAGATCCAGACTCCGGGACTGCTCCGTCAGCAACATCAACGTCAGGAAAATGATTCCGTTGAACACGACGGAAAACGACTTCAACCGCTGCTCGTCGAAATAACTCCATCGTTCGGTGGTCACGCCGATCATTTCCAGCGTGGGCCCGCTGAACGCCACGATGTCCAGGCCGATCACCACCGCCGCCAGCGCCAGGAGATGAAATGGCATCGTCCAGCGCACCCGCCCTGCCCGCTCGAACGCCAGACCGACAAACACCAGCAATCCCAGAGGCAGACACCACAACGCCTGCGTTTCCAGCTTTTGTTCCAGCCAGTTGAACGGCAACAGCGCACCCAGGTAGGTGGTCACCGTCAACGTCGCCGTCGTCCACGCAAAACCCGTCATCTTCAAACGCCACAACCCGAACACGGAAACGCACAACGCAGTCAACGAAGCGGCAAGCACCTGCTGGTTTGTGAACGTGCCGGCAAACAGTTGCGTGATTTCCTCCGGAGCCGTGGCGAAAATTTTCAGTTCCGCAAGCAACGCCAGCGTCGCAGGCGCGATCGCCAGCGCGGCGCCTGCGAGAAATGTCGCCGCCGCAAGATTCTCCTTCGCGCGCCTCGCAAAATGTCCTGCAAGCAACAGCGCGCCCGTGAACGTCACCGGCAGCAACCAGCGCCACGGAGACAGCAACTCCTCCCGCAGCATCCAGACCGTGAGCACGGTCGCCACCACTGTCAGCCACGTCGCCGCCGAGAGTATGGTCTGCAAAGGCGTGATGCGTCGCGCGTCAATGATCCAGTGGTCTTCATCCGCCAGCAGCCTGCGATGGATGATCTCCAGTTGATCTCGCTCGTCCCGCGAGATGATGCTCTGCGTCTGCCACATCGCAGCCTGCGTCGCGTGCTCGCTGATGGTGCGGCGCAGCATGTCGTCATAAAGCTTCGGCTTCAACCGCACCGGTTCGCCCACGAGAAACCGCCCAAGCTCCAGCGCGACCGTTTCGGCGCCGGGCCGGTCGGCTGGATTCCACGCGAGACACGCGAGGCAGATGGCCTGCAAATCCTCCGGCACACCCACGGCCACTTCGCGCAAAAACGGCGGCGCGGTGCTCGCGATCGTTTCCAACACCGAACTCGCGGAATCGCCAGCAAACGGCGCTTTGCCGGTCAGCACTTTGAACATCAGGCTGCCGAACGAAAAAACATCCGACGACGGCGTGAGCGGTTTTGCCATCGCCTGTTCGGGCGACGCATACAACGGCGTACCCTCAAACCAGCCGCCCAGCCGCGACGCCTCTTCCAACGAAAGCGCCAGGCCGAAATCCAGAATGCGCGGGCGCATGTCCGGACCGACAATGACATTGTCCGGCTTGAGGTCGCGGTGAACCAGCTTGCGGGCGTGCGCAGCAGAAAGACCGCGTGCAACCTCCCGCAGCAGCCGCGCCTTCTGCTCGAAGTTGAGTTGCGCCGCGAACCGGTCAATCGCAAAACCCTCGACAAACTCCATCACGATCGCAGGCGGATCGTTTTCATCGAGCACGGAAAACACCGTCACCACGGCGGGATCGCCAAGTGCGGCGGTGTTGCGCGCTTCGTCGAGGATGCGTTTCCGCACCTGCGCGTCGCCGCGCCGCTTCAAAACCTTGATCGCCACGCGGCGGTTCAACTTCTCATCGTGCGCGGCATAAACGACTCCCAACCCGCCCTGCCCCAGTTTGCGCTCGATGCGGAAGCCGGGCAGATGCGGCGGCTCCTCCTCGCATTCGGAAGGTGGACGCCGCTCGCGCCCGCGCAGCTTGCGGACGTTCAACCCGGCTTGAATGCGCTCGCGCGCCTCGTTGCGGACGGCTTCAGGAAGTTGTGCGATGAATTTTTCCACCTGCTCGCCGGTTGGATTGGTGAAGCCGCGAAGAAACGCCTCCGCGTGAGCGGCGGGGTTCATCACAGCCGTACCGTGCTGATGGGTCGCCGGTAATTCGATGCGAACCGTGGGTGTGGGCGAGAGGAATTCCCCGGCGTTGTCGTGTGCGCGAAGGAGCGACTCGATTTCTGCGAGCAGTTTCGGATCATCGCCACATCGCTCGTTCAACAACCTCATCCGGGCCTCGCCCGGAGGCAGGGCGATTGCCTCGGCAAATATTTGTTCCGCGTTGGGGAGAGGCTCGTTCATGGTTGGCTGAACCAGTGACACAATATCAACGCATCCAATCTCAAGAAAGAAAAACCACATTGATACTCACCGAGCTGGACTTGAACAATCGTGAATTCAGATTCAACCTTTACCATTATGAAAACGGTTCTGAGCCGCGCTCAAACTGGGAATTTAAGGCCATAGTGATTCCTTCTTCCCGCTTCCCCCTTTCTCCTTTTCTCCCTTGCTCCTTTTCCTATCCTACCCGCCGATGTTTTACTTCGATTACAACGCCACCGCGCCCGTCATGCGCGAGGCACGCGACGCCTGGCTTGAGGCAACGGAGAAGATTCACGGCAACCCCTCCAGCCCGCACGCCTTCGGATTGGCGGCGAACAAGGCCATGACTGACGCGCGCGAGCGCCTCGCGCATCATCTCGGCTGCCATCCACTCGACATCATCTGGACCAGCGGCGCGACGGAGGCCAACAACATGGCCATGCACCATTTCTCACAGACACTCGACCCGAAGGCTGAAGTCTGGATCAGCGCCATCGAGCATCCGTGCGTTCACGATTCCGCGAAGCATTATTTTGGCAAACGCGCGAAGCTCATCCCCGTCACGCACGACGGCACGGTGGACATGGAATGGTTCGCCACGGAAAT
>CAZFNB010000207.1:0-5280 GCA_964520235.1 uncultured Bifidobacterium sp.
CTGCCCAAGTCGGGCATCCGCGACTTTTTCGACATCGTCGTCTCATGAAAGTTGTGCTCGACACCAGCGTGCTCGTGGCCGCGGCCCGGTCAAACCGGGGAGCGTCGCACGCGCTGCTGGCGCGGCTGCCGGATGCCAAATTTCAAACGGTGATTTCCGTGGCTCTGTTTGCTGAATACCGCGCGTTGCTGCTTCGTCCCGAAAACCTGCTCCAACGCACCGCGTCCCAAGCCGAGGGCTTTCTGGATTTTCTGATTTCGACGAGTCATTTGCAGGAGGTTTTCTTTCGCTGGCGGCCCGCGTTGCCCGACGCGGATGACGACCTGATTCTTGAACTGGCGGCGGCGGCGGGTTGTCGCTATATTGTCACGCACAATCTCCGGGATTTCCGGGGAACGGAACAATGGGGAATCGCGGCTGTAACGCCGGGCGATTTTCTGAAACTGATGAAGAAAACAACATGAGCACGCTGACGATTCAACTGCCGGATGGTGTCGCCCGCCAACTGCGCGAGTGCGCGGCCAAGGAGGGCGTGACGGTGGATCAACTGATGTCGTCCGCCGCCGCCGAGAAATTGAGCGCGATGCTGACAGTGGAGCACTTGCGCGAGCGCGCACGTAATGCGAAGCGCGAGGATTTTATCGCCTTCCTGAATGGCTCGCCGGATGTCCCGACAACGCCGGGAGATGAGTTGTGATCGCCATTGGGATTGTTGCCGCCTGATTGGGATTCGCTGACGTTCGTGTATTGGTTTGCGAACGCTACTTTTAGCTTTTATCCTCCGCTGATTTCAAATGGACCAGTCTCGCTACATCGCCAAGCACGTCGTCAATCTGCCCAAGTCGGGCATCCGCGATTTCTTTGACATCGTCGCCAAGATGAAGGACGCCATCTCGCTCGGCGTCGGCGAACCGGATTTCGACACGCCCTGGCACATCCGCGAGGCCGGCATCTACGCGCTCGAAAAGGGCAAGACGCATTACACGTCCAACCTCGGCCTCATCGAATTGCGCCGTGCCATCAGCAAATACGTCGAGCAGAATTTCAACGTCAGCTACGCGCCGGAAAACGAAGTCATCATCACCGTCGGCGTCAGCGAGGCGCTCGATCTCGCCTGCCGCGCGCTCATCAATCCCGGCGACAAGGTGATGTATCACCAGCCTTGCTACGTCAGCTATTCGCCGAGCATCACGCTCGCCCACGGCATCGCCGTGCCCGTGCCGACGTTTGCGAAAGACGGGTTCGCGCTGACCGTCGAGGCGTTACGCGCCGCGTGGCAACCCGGCTGCAAACTTTTGATGCTGAACCTGCCGTGCAATCCCACCGGCGGCACGTGCGATCGCGCACAGATCGAAGCCATCGCGAAGTTCGCGGTGGAAAAAGATCTCATCGTGTTGAGCGACGAAATTTATTCCGAGCTGACGTTCGAGGGCGTACACACGAGCATCGCGAGCATTCCCGGCATGAAGGAGCGCACGATTTTCCTGCATGGATTTTCCAAGGCTTTTTCCATGACCGGCTGGCGCATCGGCTACGCCTGCGGCCCGGCGACGCTTATCGAGGCGATGATGAAGGTGCATCAATACTCGATGCTTTGCGCGTCCATCATCGCGCAGGAAGCGGCCATCGAAGCGCTCGTGCGCGGCGAGGACGCGATGCTCAAAATGCGCGAGCAATATCATCGCCGCCGCGATTTCATCGTGCGCCGCTTCAATGAAATCGGTTTGAAATGCCACCTGCCGCGTGGCTCGTTCTACGCGTTCCCCGACATTTCAAGAACGGGCATGAACGAAAAAGATTTCGCCATCGGTTTATTGCAGACGGAGAAAGTGGCGATCGTGCCTGGCTCTGCCTTCGGCGAAAGCGGCAAAGGTTTTTGCCGCGCCTGCTTTGCGACGAGTTATGAACAGTTAGTGGAAGCGACGACAAGGATTGAAAAGCACGTCGCGAATCTGGCTTCCAAACACTGATCACCATGAACCTGCCCAACAAACTGACCACGTCGCGCTTTGCTCTGACGGCGGTGTTTCTTTGGGTGATGTTCTCGCGATCGCCGTTGAACGACACGCTGGCGCTGGTGTTCTTCTGCCTTGCCGCCATCACGGATTTTCTCGACGGCAAGATCGCACGCAGCCGGAATCTCATCACCAATTTCGGCGTGTTGATGGATCCGCTTGCGGACAAGATCATGACGTGCTCGGCGTTCATCGCTCTCGTGGAACGGCACATGAACGCCCTGGTGCGCGGCGATCTGCAAAGCGCGTTTCACATCGGCAGCTACACGGTTTATCCCAAGGTGGAGGCGTGGATGGTGGTCATCATCGTATCACGCGAACTGGCGATCACCGGGTTGAGGCTGCTGGCGGCTTCGCGCAATGTGGTTCTTGCCGCTGAAAAGTACGGCAAGCACAAGACGATCTCGCAGATGGTGGCGATCATCGCGTTGCTGCTCATGGACGCGTACCAGGAATGGTGGCCGTGGTTGAAGGACGTATTGAAGCCGTGGGTGCCGGCGTTCGGCGTGTTCGCGCTCTGGGTCACGGTGATACTGACGACGACTTCGGGCGGACTCTACTTGTGGCGGAACCGGAAGTTGTATCTGGAAGGCGCGTGAGCAGCGCAGAACGTGTCAGTTCGATCCAACGTCTCACTGTCGGCGCGCCGGGGCATTCGTCAGCGGCAAACGTTCTCCTGACTGCGATGACCTGTACTTTGCAGGAGGCGGTTCGTTGATGGGGCGTGAAGTCTGACGTGAGTTCCACCACCAGATGATCAGAACGATCACGACCACGATCAACAGGCCCGCAATCACGACACCGCCACGACGCCAGCTCAACTTGGAAAGCTGGAGCATGACGAAGTCGAGCGGCGTCTTTTTCTCCAACGTCAAAGGCGGAGGTTCAGCGAACTTCTCGGTCTTGCCCAGTTCGGCGTCCAACGCCTTCATCACGGCAGGCACGTCCAGCTTGAGCAGCGTGGCGTAACAACGCACAAAACCCCGGATATAGACCGGCGCGACGAAGACGTTGTAATTCCCCTCTTCGAGCGCGCGGATGTGGTCGCCGCGAATCTTGGTCGTCTCAGCGACCTCATTGACGGTGAGGTTGCGGGATTCGCGCGCGGTGCGGAGCTGTTCGGCCACGGATGGCATTCGCCAAGTTGTATCGGGTCCGCGTCCGCGTTGCAATTCTTGAAATCCGGGCTTGCTTTCAATCCGGGCTTGCGTATCGTCCACGCTCCCCGATTTGGGGAAATCAACCGACAACCGAAAAAACGATTTATGGCAGTTCCAGCAAACGACCTCCGCCGCGGCCAGGCGATCAACTACAACGGCGACGTCAGTGTCGTTCTCGATGTGCAGCATCGCACGCCCGGCAATCTGCGCGCTTTCGTGCAAGCCACACTGCGCAGCATCCGCACCGGCAAATCCTCCGATGTGCGTTTCAGTTCCACGGAAAAGGTCGAGACGGTCCCGATGATGACCAAAAAGATGGAATTCAGCTACAAGGACGGCAACGACTACGTCTTCACGGACCCTGAAAATTACGAAACAGTGACGCTGATCCCGGAACTCGTGGGCGACGCGAAGAATTACCTCGTTGAAAACGGCATTGTGACCGTGACATTCGTGGACGAAAAAGCTGTGAGCGTGGAAATCCCGCCGAGCGTCGTCCTGACCGTCACCGACGCGCCCGAAGGCATTCGAGGCGACTCGGCCAACAACGTCCAGAAGGCCATCACGGTCGAAACCGGCATCACCATCCAGGCACCGCTTTTCATCAAGACGGGCGAGAAAATCAAAATCGACACCCGCACCGGCAAATACATGGAGCGCGCGTAAACGCGCACCAATCCGGCCTCGAACTTCAAGCCAGACCTGCTTCAGGTCTGGCTTTTTGCTGCGAAATTCCGATTGGAATTCACTCTGACACACCACACTCCCCTGCCCTTCAAGTCTCCCACGATTCCCGCAACTGAACCGCTCCGAAAGCGGAACATTCTGATCGCAACCGGAACGACTCCACAGCGTTTTCGAGAGCGCGCTGCTCAAAAAAACCTCGTGGCACTGACGCTGCTGAGACGCTTCCGCAAGCGGCGCGATTGAGCGACGCACAAAAAAAGTCGTTATGAAAAAAAGAAACCGTTCCTTCAGCGGCCGCCTGAGCGCGGCTTGTTTCGCTGCCATTTCAACCCTGGCCGCGAATGCCACCGATTCCTCGAACATCCGCCTCCCGCTCGCAAACACCGGCGTGGACACAAATGCCGCAGGTTCGGCAACGATGGCCTTCAGCCAGAAGTCCTCCTCTGTGCTGGTGAAAGCCTTGAACCTCACGCCCGGCCAGAACTACACGCTCTACGTCGGCGAGATACCGGAGGCAACCGGCGCGGCGGACTCGAAAGGCCGCTGGAGCGCGAGCTTCCGCACAAAACCGAACTCAAGCAGCGCATTGCTCGACTTCGATCCGCGCGGACAGGTGATGGCCCTCAATGACGGCACGACCAACGTTCTCGCCGCGCTGGTTTCGCGCACGGGCGAACCGTTCGGCAGCATCGTCACCGAGAAAATCGAACTTCAGGATGGCAGTTCAAAGTCATCACTCACGTTCAAAACGATCAAGAGCGGACGACACACATTCTCGGCACGGCTCAGTGGAGTGTCCGGCTCGAACTGGGTGTTCTATTGCAACGGCCTGCCCGTCGGCACCGTGAACGTGCGCGGCAGCAGCGGATCGGCGGCATTCGATTCCTCCCCGTCATCCAGCTCCGTTCAGTTGCTCGACTTTGACCCTCGCGGGCTGGTGGTGGACATCGCCCAAAGCAACACGCTGATCTTCACGGGCGAATGCGAAGCGCAGATCAAAAATGTCAACGTGGCCAGTCCTTCGCTCCAGTTCGCCTCCATCCCCTCGACCGGACTTGATGCTGATGCGACGTCAAAGGCCAGGATCCGCGTTGACGACAATGCCCGCCGGAAATTCTCGGTGGAAATCGAGGATGTGCCCGTCGGCTCGTATGAATTCCTGGCCAACGGCGTTCTTCAAGGAAACATCTCCGTTGTCAACGAGACCAGCGGGACGCACGGGGAAATCGAGTTCAGCAGCCGCGAGGACAACGGCGACGAACTTCCACTGACGTTTGATCCCACAAACAGCACGTTCATCGTCCGTCAGGGTGCGAACGTTTATTTTGAAGGTGGTCTGGTTCTGCCCAGCACAGCAGGAACCAACGAACCGGCCGCCGAGATCGATCTTCCTGGCGCCCGCGCCGGCGGCGGCGGCA
>CAZFNB010000208.1:0-5275 GCA_964520235.1 uncultured Bifidobacterium sp.
AGTGGCATTAATGAAAAGGAATCATTTGCAATCACACCTTCGAAGTTGGACGGGCTGCCCATTGTAACCGGCGCGGATGATTCAGGCAGGCTCTACGGCTGTCTGGAGTTGGCAAAGCGGATTAGGGCCGCCGGCAAACTGCCGGTTGGAATAGATTTCACCGACAAACCAGCCATGACCTTGCGCGGCACGTGCGTTGGGATGCAGAAGACTTACATCCTGCCGGGGCGGAAGGTTTACGAGTATCCCTACACGCCGGAGTTGTTCCCGTGGTTCTACGACAAAGCGCTCTGGCGCGAGTATCTCGACATGCTCGTCGCGAACCGCATGAACACGCTTTACCTCTGGAACGGCCACCCGTTCGCGTCACTGGTGAAACTTAAGGATTATCCCGAAGCCGTCGAAGTGCCGCCCGAGGTGTTCGAGAAGAACGTAGAGATGTTCAACTGGCTCACGCACGAGTGCGACCGGCGTGGCATCTGGCTGGTGCACATGTTCTACAACATTTTTCTGCCGAAACCGCTCGCGGAAAAGCACGGCGTCTCGACGCAACTCGCCGCGCCCACGCCGCTGGCGTCGGATTACACGCGCAAGGCCATCGCGGAATTCGTGAAGCAGTATCCGAACGTCGGCTTGATGGTCTGTCTCGGCGAAGCGTTGCAGGGCACGGAGAACCAAATCAACTGGGCGACGAACACGATTCTCCCCGGCGTGCTCGACGGGTTGAAAGCGCGTAGTGGGACAGGCGTCTCGCCTGTCCTCCCCGAAAGAGATGAGGCGAATGGGCAATCGGAACCGCTCGGTGGACAGGCGAGACGCCTGTCCCACTACGACGAGCAACCGCCGGTAATTTTTCGCACGCACGCGATGAATCCCGAGGCTATCATGCCCGCGTGCTTCACAGTTTATTCCAACCTGTTCACCGAGACGAAATACAACGGCGAATCGCTCACCACCTACGAGCCGCGCGGCAAGGCGGCGGAGACGCATCGCAACATGGCCAAGCTTGGGCCGCATCTCGTCAATGTCCACATCCTCTCGAACCTTGAACCGTTCCGTTACGGCGCGACGGAGTTCATCCGCAAGTCCATCCTCGCCTCGCGCGACCGGCTCGGCGCCAGCGGGCTGCATCTCTATCCCCTAGCGTACTGGAACTGGCCTTACTCGCCCGACATCGCCGACCCGCCGCTAAAGCAATGGGAGCGGGACTGGATTTGGTTTGAGGCTTGGGCGCGCTATGCGTGGAATCCCGACGTGAACACCAATGACGACCGTGTTTATTGGACCGGTCGCCTCGCCGATTTCTACGGCTGTGACACAAACGCCGCCGGCGAAATCCTAGACGCCTACAACGCTGCAGGCGAAGTCGCGCCGATGCTGATCCGCCGTTTCGGAATCACGGAGGGAAATCGTCAAACGCTCTCGCTCGGCATGACACTGGACCAACTCGTTAACCCGATGAAATACGGGGCGATTGAAGAGCTGTGGCTTTCCCAAGCGCCACCAGGTGAACGACTGGACGAATATGTTCGCAAAGACTTGAATCATGAAGTGCACAGAGGCGAAACGCCCATATCCGTAGCAGCAGCGACGAGCAAAGCCATTGCTCGCACTGCGGATGCCGTGGAAGAAGCGATGGGATTTGTTTCAAGAAATGAAGCTGAGTATGCCCGATTTGCAAATGACGTGAAATGCCTAGAAAGTTTGAACCGCTTCTACGTTGCAAAGTTCGCAATTGCTGAGTCGCTGCTGAAATACGATTCAGACAAAGACACCAACCGGCTTGAGCTTGCTGAGATGGCGCTAAGAGCAAGCGTTAAGGAGTTTGAGCATGTCGCAGAACTTACACAGCCTACCTACCGCTTCGCCAACTCCATGCAGACCAGCCATCGCAAGATTCCCTTTCCCGGTGCAGTCGACGGTGTCGGCACGAACTATCACTGGTCGCAGGTGCTGCCGCTTTACGAGAAGGAACTCGCAGATTTTGAGACGAATGTCGCGCGGATCAAAGCGGGAGAGCACGTCAATTTGTTCGGCACGAACGCACCGGTGAAGTTGAACCCAGTTAATCCTGAAATCGCCGAACCGAAATGAAACGCCTGCTCGCAAGCTTTCTGATCGCTGTCGCATCGCTGGCATCCGGCGTTGAGCCTCGTCCTTTCGCTACGGCTCAGCCCATCGCGCTCACCGAAGCTCGGTGGACTTCCGGATTTTGGTTTGATCGTTTCGAGCTCTGCCGAACGAACACTCTGCCCGCGCTCGGTCGGTTGATGGAGGGGACGAATTACTCGCAGTTCTTCCGCAACTTCGAGATCGCGGCCGGATTGGCCGAGGGACGTTATCGCGGCGCGCCGTTCAACGACGGGGAACTTTACAAGCTCATGCAGGCTGCGAGCGCCGCTTATGCCGTGGAGCCGAACGAATACTTCCGCCAGAATCTGGATCGTGCAATCGCGGTGATCGCCAAGGCGCAGCGCGCGGACGGCTACATTCACACCCCCGTGCTCGTCGCCCAGCGAAATGGCGACACCAACGCCGTCCCGTTCAAAGATCGCAACAATTTCGAGATGTACAACCTCGGCCACTTGATGACGGCCGCCTGCGTGCATCATCAGGCGACGGGTGAGACCAACCTCCTCGCCGTGGCGATCAAGGCGGCGGATTTTCTTTGCCGAACTTTTGCCGAGACGACGCCGGAGGTGGCCCGCAGTTCCGTCTGCCCGTCGCATTATATGGGAATCATCGACCTGTATCGCGAGACGGGCGACGCGCGTTATCTCGAACTCGCCAAAAAGTTTTTTGCGTTCCGCAGCGAAATCAAAGACGGCGGCGACGACAATCAGGATCGCATTCCTTTTGAAAAACAGACCACGGCGATGGGCCACGCCGTTCGTGCGAATTATCTCTACGCCGGCGCAGCGGATTTGTTCATGGAAACCGGCGACACGAATTTGTGGCGACCACTCGAACCGATCTGGCACAACCTCACCGAGCAAAAGATGTACATCACCGGCGGTTGCGGCGCGCTTTACGACGGCGCGTCGCCCTACGGCTCGAAGGATCAAAAGAACATCACGCGCACGCATCAGGCTTACGGGCACGATTACGAACTGCCCAACACCACCGCGCACAACGAAACCTGCGCCAACATCGGCAATGTGCTGTGGAACTGGCGCATGTTCCTTGCGACGGGTGAAGCGCGGTTTATGGACGTGGCCGAACTCGCGCTCTACAACAGCGTCCTCTCCGGCATGAGCCTCGATGGGACAAATTTTTTCTACACCAATCCACTGCGCGTAACTGACCCGTTGCCCGTCGAACTCCGCTGGTCGCGCGAACGGAAGCCGTTTCTCAGTTCCTTTTGTTGCCCGCCCAACCTTGTCCGCACCATTGCAGGCTCGGCGCAGTTTGCCTACGCCATCTCCACAAACACCATCTGGGTGAATCTCTACGGCGCGAGCGAACTGGCAACCGACGTGCCCGGCGTCGGCAAGGTGAAGCTTGTGCAGGAAACCGAGTATCCGTGGAACGGTCGCATCCGCATCAAAATCATCGAAGCGCCGGAAAGAGAAGTCGCCCTGAAGCTCCGCATGCCCGGCTGGGCGAAGAATGCTCAATTGCGAGTGAATCTGCGCCCCGTAGCGATGGATATTCCGCCTGCCCCCACCTACGCAGAACTTCGCCGCGTCTGGAAATCTGGCGACATGATCGATCTGGATTTGGAGATGGAAACCGAATTGATCGAAGCCAATCCGCTGGTGGAAGAGACGCTGGGTCAAGTCGCCATGAAACGTGGGCCGATCGTATATTGCCTGGAATCCGTTGACCTGCCGCGCGGCATAAAACCGCTCGACGTGACTCTTCCGCCGAACACAAGACTTCCTGCACGCTATGACGGTCGACTGCTGGGCGGTATCGTTGTTCTCGAAGGTGTGGCTTGGGCTCAAACCAACGGTGCTTGGACCGGGCAGCTTTATCGCGAATTGAATCGCGCCAAAGCGACGCCCGTTCGACTGCGCCTGATCCCCTACTCCGTCTGGGCGAATCGCGGGCCTGCGGAAATGAGCGTTTGGCTGCGATCAGACTCCTTTTCGCCTCCCGGATTATGATCAGCTTCGCTCGCCTCACCCTGCTGATCTGCTTGGTGGTTACGGTGACATACCCGGCTTCCGCCCGAACGGTAAGCGCGAGTTCGCCCGTGTATCTCTTCGCCACGTTCAAGGAGCCGGAGCAGGATGGTTTGCGCTTTGCCTTCAGCTATGACGGCTATTTCTGGAGCAACGTGCCCGGGCTGTTTCTCAAAGCTCAGGTGGACACGAAGATCATGCGCGATCCGAGCATTTGCCGCGGACCGGATGGAACGTGGCATCTCGTCTGGACTTCAGCGTGGAAAGGCAACAACGGTTTCGGCTACTCGCACAGCAAAGACCTGGTGCATTGGTCGGAGCAGCAATTCGTTCCCGTGATGGCGCATGAACCGACCGTCTGCAATGTCTGGGCGCCAGAGTTGTTCTACGACGAGAAGGAAAAGCATTTCATCATCTGCTGGGCTTCAACGATTCCCGGGCGCTTCCCCGATTACCTGGAGCCGAGCACAAATAATCATCGGATGTATTTCACCACCACGCGGGATTTCCAGACGTTCACGCCGACGAAACTGTTTCTCGATCCCGACTTCAGTTTGATTGATTGCCAGATTCTCAAGGATGCTGATCGCTACGTGCTCCTGCTCAAAGACAACACCCGCCCGCAGCGAAATATCCGCGTCGGGTTCGGCGACACCCCACTCGGCCCGTGGCGCGACATCTCCACGAACCTTACCGCAAACTTCACTGAGGGGCCATGCAGTCTGAAAATCGGCGAGGACTGGCTGATTTACCACGAGTCCTACGAGGAAAAGCGCTACTCTGCGCTGAAGACACGGGATTTCAAATCGTTCACCAATGTGACGAGTGAAATGACTTTCCCGCCCGAACTGAAACACGGCACGGCGTTCGTCGCAACGAAGAAGGATTTGGATTACCTCTGGAAAGTCAGCACGCAGATGGTTGCCAACGTCGGCCAAAAATTTGTTTCCAAACTTTTTCCCGCCGAGATCGAGCAGCGCCTCGCCGCGATCGATGCCGTGGCCAAACGTGGCCCGTTCCAACCAACGTGGGCATCCATCACGAACACCTTCCAAATGCCCAAGTGGTATCAAGATGCGAAATTCGGGCTGTTCATCCACTGGGGTGCGTATGCCGTGCCGGCGTTCGGCAGCGAGTGGTATCCGCGC
>CAZFNB010000209.1:0-5271 GCA_964520235.1 uncultured Bifidobacterium sp.
AAATGTGACGCCCCGCACCCCAAACTGCTCGAGGAATTCTTCGATTACCCCTTTGAGATCGAACGCGTCAAATTTTGCATCGCGCCCCTCGCCGCTCCAGAACAACGCGCTGCGCTGGCCGGTCAACGCGAATGCGACACGCCGCTCCTCTTTCGCCGTGCCGTTTTCGTTCGCGAACGTGCGTCCGACCTCAAACAAGGCCACGTCGTAATTTTTACGAGTGACATTATGCCGCAATGAATGAATCAATCCGGGCAACAACGAAGGACGCAGCAAATCCATGTCTGAACTCAACGGATTGGACAGCATGACCGCCTCCGCTATCTGACCACCACATTCCGCGCTTGAAACCAAAGTTTGCCCCTGCGCCTCGTTCAAGCCCAGCGCTGCCAGGATGTTTCGCGCCTCGCTGATATGGTCATAAACGGCATCGAAAGCGTTGCTGCCGGCCGCATAGCGCGGCGGCGAACTGGGAATCCTGTCCACACCGTAAAGCCGGCCGATTTCCTCGATCAAATCCACCTCACGCTTCAAATCCACGCGCCACGATGGGGCTGCGAATAATGACGCGCTTGGACTGCGAATGGCGGCCGGCTTGACCACCTCGTTCACACCCAGAGTGGCGAGAAATGAAATCTGCTGCTCCACCGGAATATCCACCCCAAGCGATTCCCTGACTTTCGCGAACCGTAACTTGATCTGCTTTTCACCATCCGCCTTGGGATAAACATCCACAACACCCCCGGCAATCTGTCCTCCGGCGGTTTCGAGAATCAACTGCGCTGCTCGCCGGCTTGCCCAGTCGCAAACTCCAACGTCCGCGCCACGCTCAAACCGGTAACTCGACTCGCTTCTCAACCCAAGCTGCTTGCTGGTGCGACGGACGTTGGTCGGCGTGAAATACGCGCTCTCGATCAACACATCCACCGTCTTGTCGTTGATCTCCGTGTTCGCACCGCCCATCACACCGGCGAGGGCGATGCCCTTTTGTTCATCGGCGATGAGAAGCATTTCATTCGTCAATGTGCGCTCTTGATTGTCGAGCGTCTTGAATTTCTCTCCCGCAACGGCACGACGAACGACGATGGTCGGTTTGCCGTCCGCGCCTTTGGCGATGAGGTGATAATCAAACGCGTGCAGGGGCTGGCCCACTTCGAGCATCACATAGTTCGTCACATCAACGACGTTGTTGATGCTGCGGATGCCGACCTTTTCCAGCGTGTTCTTGAGCCAATCAGGGCTTGGGCCGACCTTGACACCTTTGATGACGCGCGCTGTATAGCGCGGGCAAAGTTCGGCGTCTTCGATGCGGACAGAGACAAGATCGGAGACGTGTTGAGTGGTGCGTGTTGCATCAGGCAGCGCAAGCAGTTTCAGTTTGTTGCCCGTTACCGCTGCGATTTCTCGCGCGATGCCGATGATGCTGTTGAGGTCGGGGCGGTTCGGCGTGACTTCGAGATCAAACACCACGTCACCAGTGCTGCGCCCGAGGTATTCACCAAACGGCTGGCCGACCCTGGCGTCCTCGCGCAAGAGAAGCAAACCATCCACCTGATCCGGCAGACCAAGCTCCTGTGGCGAACACATCATGCCGTGCGACTCCACACCACGGATTTTGCCGACCTTGATGGTGAACGGCTCTTTCTCGCCGGGCTTCAATGGCAGGGAAGCGCCGGGAAGGATGAGCGGAACTTTGTCGCCCGCCTTGAAATTTTGTGCGCCACAAACAATCTGCCGCTCGCCCGCACCGTCGTTGACGCGGCACAGTGACAGCTTGTCCGCGCCGGGATGTTTGTCGCGCGTGACGACCTGAGCCACGACGATGCCATCGAATGCGCCGGAGATCTTCTGCACGCCCTCGACTTCGAGGCCGAGCATGGTGAGCCGCTCGACGGTTTCTTCGACCGACCAGTTGAAATCAACGTACTGCTTGAGCCAGTTCAGGGTGACTTTCATGAGCAAAAATGCGGCGGGAAGGATAGGTTTTACCACGCCCGCTGCCTAGCGAATTATCACGGAAACGAGCGGCGAACCGTGCATTATTTGAACGCGCTCGCGACGGGTCGCCCCCAAAAATGTTCCGGCAACGGCACCTTCAACAACCACAATGCGGTGGCCGCTGTATCGTATTGCACGACCGGCCTTGTGATGACGAAATCCTTTTTGACCCCCTTGCCCCAGACAATCCACGGAATCAAAACGTCCTCCGTCCTGGCGTCACCGTGAACACCGATCGTTTTTCCCTCCTTGTCCTTCGAATCGTGCGAACCATGATCCGCAGTCAGGATGAATACGCTTTCACGCAACACGCCCGCAGCCTCGACCGCGTCCTTGATGGTTTTCAACGCTTCATCGCAATCTTTCAACGCCTGCATCTTCTCCGGCGCAGACGCACCGAATTTATGCCCGATTGTGTCAGGATCACGGAAATGGATGAAGGCGATGTTGGGTTTTGTTTTCGCAAACTCGGCGGCAAAAACCCTGGCCACGGATCTGGCGTCATGGTCCGGCTGCGGCCAGATCAGCGCGTCAATCGTGCCCGGCACCTCCAGATGCTTGAACTTTTCCTTGCCGACGAACATCGCTGTTTTCAACCCGTGCTCCTTCGCAAGGCCGAATATCGTCGGAACCTTGACCAGCCCGTTTGTCGGCACGTAACTGTTCCAGGTGACCTGATGCTTTTGAACGCCAACGCCGGTGAGCATGGACGTGTGCGAAGGCAACGTGGTGCTGGGCACTATGGTGAACGCCTCCCACGTGCGCGCTCCATTTGTGGCCATGCCGTGAAAGACGGGCATGTCTGTCTTGCAAATCAGTTCGGGATTCCCCTGATCAAAGCTGATGATGAAAACGTGCTTCACCCGCGGCCCTGCAACGACTGAAAGAACGCCGACGAAATAGACAAACATCCCGCGCAGCAACGGCGAAAAAATAAATCCGGTTAAATTCATGATGGGATTGGAGCAGCAAGGCGGAAAATTATTCATCAGTGTGGCGAGTTATTTGAATCGGAACACGCCACACTTTCAAGAAAAAATCGCCTCAGAGCGCTTCTCTGCGGCAACTAAACCCGTTCAATCACCATCGCCATCCCCTGCCCCACTCCGATGCAAAGCGTGCATAAAACGCGCCGGGCAACAGTCCGTTGCAATTGATGCACCGCCGTGGTGACCAGCCGCGCGCCGCTCATGCCAAGCGGATGGCCCAACGCGATTGCACCACCCTGCGGATTTACGCGCGGGTCGTTGTCTGACAATCCGAGTTCACGCAAACACACCAACGCCTGCACAGCAAAAGCTTCGTTGAGTTCGATGTGATCCATCTGTTCAAGCTTGAGACTGAGGCGGGAGAGAAGTTTGCGTGTTGCAGGCACGGGCCCGATACCCATGATGCGTGGTGTCACGCCGGCTGTCGCGCTGCCGAGAATCTTTGCACGCGGAGTGAGGCCGTGTTTCGCAACGGCTGCTTCCGACGCGAGCAAAACGGCGGTGGCGCCGTCGTTGATCCCCGACGCGTTGCCCGCCGTGACCGTGCCCGCAGGACGAACGATGGGCTTGAGCTGCGCCAGTTTTTCCAGAGAAGTCGGGCGCGGGTGTTCGTCACGCTCAACAACAACACTTTCACCTTTGCGCTGAGGAATCGTGACGGGAACGATCTCCTGCGCCATGCGGCCATCGGCCTGGGCAGCAGCGGTCTTCTGCTGGCTCCACAATGCGAAGCGATCCTGGTCTTCGCGAGAGACATGGAATTGCGCAACGAGGTTCTCCGCCGTCTCGGCCATGCTATCAATGCCGAACTTCTCCCGCATGACGGGATTCACAAAACGCCAGCCAAGTGTGGTGTCATGAATTTCCGCGGTGCGCCCGAACGGTTCTGTCGTTTTCGGTGTCACAAAAGGCGCGCGCGTCATGCTTTCCACGCCACCGGCAAGGATGAATTCAGATTCTCCCGCCGCAATCGCTCGCGCCCCGATTGCAATGGCGTCCATCCCTGACGCGCACAAACGATTCACGGTGCTGCCGGAGACAGTTTCAGGCAGGCCCGCGAGCAGCAGCGCCATGCGCGCGATGTTGCGGTTGTCTTCGCCGGCCTGGTTCGCGCACCCGAGGATGACGTCGTCGAGCGCGGCCCAGTCGGTCTTCGCATTCCGCTGCATGAGCGCCTTGATCGGCAACGTGGCGAGATCATCCGTGCGCACCGAAGCGAGCGCGCCGCCATAGCGACCGATGGGCGTGCGGATGGCGTCGCATATAAAAACTTGTTTCATGGTTTGACCTCCAGGCTTGGTTTTTCGACGGCGGCAAGATCGGCGTTGCGCTCCTTCAATTTGCGAAGCGCCACGCGCAACGTGTCCACAAGGAACGAAATTTCCAGCGCGGTCATCGGCGTGGAAAGCGTGCCGGCGCCGGAGTTGATGAGCGCGACACCTTTCGCGAACAAGTCTTCGAGAAACGCTTTGAGCAACCGCGTCTCGGCAACGCTTGCGAACGCGTCCCGATAACTGCGCGGCGGAGCTGGTTTGAAATGGATGCGGAACATCGAACCGCCGCCTGTGACGCACGCGGGAATCTCCGCCTCGCGGATCAGCCCGGCGATCTCACGCCGCACTTGCACACCGAGTTCGTTGATACGCGAGACGGCGCGACGGTCGAACAACTCCAGCGCAGCCAGGCCGGCGACCATTGTGACTGGATTTGCGGAGAAAGTTCCCGAGTGCGGGAAGCGCACGGGCGCAACGAGCGGGTTCAGCACCTCCATCACATCGCGGCGGCCCGCTATTGCGCCAACGGGAAATCCGCCGCCAATCATTTTGCCGAGCGCGGTGAGGTCGGGCTGAACATCGAACCATTGCTGCGCGCCCCCGTATTCGGAGCGAAAGGTGATGACTTCATCGAACACCAGCAACACATCATGCGCTTTTGTCCAACGCCGCAGCGCCGTGATGAATTCCGCATCCGCCGGCATCAATCCCACCCGATGTGGCAACGGATCAACCAGCACGCAGGCGAGTTCACCAGCGTGTTGATCCAGAATGGCGGGAGCCAGTTCAGGTTGATTGAATGGAATCACGACGACGTCAGCAAGAACGCCGTCGGGTGTGCCGGCACAGACGGGCACGGAGCATGGCCGCTGAAGCGCACCCCAGTTCGCAGGCTGCGCCGTCTGGCTGACCTCGGCGTAATCGTAAAGCCCGTGATACGCGCCTTCGACTTTCGCGATCTTCACACGACCGGTGAACGCTCGCGCAGCTTTGAGGCAGCACATCACGGC
>CAZFNB010000210.1:0-5268 GCA_964520235.1 uncultured Bifidobacterium sp.
AATACCGGTGCTGAACAACACAAGCGTGCCAGGCTTTCGGTTACGCTTTCGATAAGACCGAAACACGCAATACAACAACGCCAGCTTGCCCACAATCGCGGGTACAATCAAAAAAACTGCGAGCAGGAGGCTCTCACTCACACGATGAAATTGTCATCAAGGTTTTCATCATGAGTTTCACGTGCTCAATGCGGAAGCGTTCCACCATTGTGCTGCGAGACTTTGGGTGGATGGAAAAACAATCCCAACGCCACAGCAGCGGCGATGGCTGAAAACATCGGCACAAGGAAAAGGCCATGGAAATTCGTGATCTTTGTCAGTGCATCCGTGAACTTCGCTTGAATGAGCCAGGGGCAGATGGAGTTGGCCAGCAACGCGCCGATGCCAAGGATCATCACGTTGAACAAACCCTGCGCGCTTGCCCGCGCGTCCTTCGGGAAATACGCATCCACAAAGATGTAAACCGTGGCAAAGAAGAATGCGTAGCAAATGCCGTGGAGCACCTGCACCACGATGATGAGTTCCTTGTGCTGAGGAAAGAACGAATACACGGCAAACCGCGCGGCATGGCCGAGGATTCCAAAGATCATCGTCGTGCGCCAGCCGAGCTTCTTGAGCGCCACGCCAAGAACAAACATCGTCAGGATTTCCGCGATCTGACCGACGCTCATCACGGGCATGATCCAGTTGCCGGGAATACCCACACCGCCCGCCTCCTTTGCCGCGCCGAGAAACGAACCCGTCCAGTTGAAATAACAATTGTGAACGAAAGAATCCACGAGCGTCACCAGCCATAGCACCAGCACGAACGGATGTTTCAGCAGCTTCATCGCTTCGAGCCATGCGAGACTTTCCCCCACGCCCTCGCTCTTTTTCTTCGGGGGCGTGTGCGGCAGGACGAAACTGAATCCCGCCAGAAGCAGTGATGCGATTCCCGCCACGATGAACGTCCAGATCGTCGCCGCCTTGAGCGCATCGCCCGTCAACCCGGAACTCAGCACCGTGCCCAGCCAGTTTGAAAACCCTTGTGGATTCGCTGCACGAACCTTCTCCCAGTCCACCAGGATAAACGTGAACGGCCACGCGGCAAGAATCCATCCGATCGTTCCGCCCATGCGCACAATGCCGAATTCATTCTGCGCGTCCTTCATGTTGGCGAACGCGATGGAATTGGTGATGGAAATCGTCGGCACATAGAGGAGGCAATGGATCATCATCAATCCGAAAAACGGCCAGAAACTTTTCGTGAACGCCAGTCCAAGCATTGCCAGTCCGCCGACACAATGACTGAACGCGAGAAATTTTTCCGCCGCGAAATTTCGATCCGCGAACTGGTTGCTGAAAAACATCCCGACCACGGCGGCGATGGGAAAGGCGTTCAGCACCCACGATTGTTGCCCCGCTGAAAATCCGAGGCTCGGCAGATACCCGAAGATGAGCGGCAACCACGCGCCCCAGATGAAAAACTGGAGCACCATCATCACGAACAGTTTGAATCGTGGAGATTTGTTCATAGGATTGCCGCAGCATAGAAACGCTCAATGGCAGGCGCAAGCCATCAACCGCTTTCACATACTCATGTTTCCCATACTGGCGTGCGTAACTCCGAACGGTGCTCTGGCGTCTGTTCCCATGCCATGATTAAATTGTTGTGCCTGTTGCTCTGCCCTGCCCTGCTCGTTGCACCCGTTGTTTTCGCAGGGAACACCAATCCGCCCACCACCCCGACCAACGAGGTCGAAATCCAACGCGCGACGTGGCACGATGCAAAACGCGGGCGCGATTTGCCGGTGAAAATCTACTCACCCAAATCCGGCAATGGACCATTCCCCGTCATCATCTTCTCGCACGGTCTTGGTGGATCGCGTGAGGGTTACGAGTATCTAAGCGAACACTGGGCGGCGCGAGGTTACGTTTGCGTCCATCTCCAACACACCGGCAGCGACACCACCGTCTGGCGCGATGCAATCAACGAGGGCAGGAACGCCGCCATGCGCAAGGCCGTGGGCGACATCCGCAATTCCGTCAACCGCCCGCAGGATGTGAGCTTTGCGATTGACGAACTCGAACGTTTGAATGTTGGAAAATCCCGATGGCACGGACGGCTTGACTTAAACCGAATCGGCGTGGCGGGTCATTCCTACGGCGCATTCACGGCGCTGGCAGTTGCGGGACAGGTGTTCGCGCCGGGCACTGTTCTCGAAGATCATCTCGCTGACCCGCGCGTCAAAGCCGCCATCGCCATGAGCGCTCCCGTGCCCGCAAACCGCCGCCGGCTGGACGAGTCTTATGCGAAGGTGACGATCCCTTGCTTTCACATGACCGGCACGCTGGATGAAAGCCCGCTCGGTGAAACACACGCCGCAGAAAGACGGCTGCCGTTTGACCACTGCAACAACTCGAATCAGTTTCTCGTCATCTTCAATGGAGGCGATCACATGATTTTTTCTGGGCGCGGCCCGTTGACGAGTGGACAGGACAAACAGTTTCAAGACTTCATCCGTGACGGCGCCACTGCGTTCTGGGATTCCTATTTGCGCGGTGACACGAAGGCAAAGGCCTGGCTGACCAAAGATTTCAAATCTGCGCTCGGCGACACGGGCACATTTGAAATGAAGTTGAAGAAATGAATTACGCGCCTGTGCAACTCAGCGTGCTGAACCGGACAGCGGCATCCCCATGGCGCGCTCCAGCTTCGCCACGGCCACAGCGTAATCCCGTTGCGCCTGCACTTGCGTGGTGCGCGCCTCGGTAAGAGCGGTTTCCGCATCAAGCACGTCGAGTTGAGTTCCTGTTCCGGCTTCCGCACGGGCCTTGGCGAGACGCAGCGCTTCCTCCGCCTGCTCTTGAACTTTCTTCTGCGACTCCAGAACTTCCCATGCCTGCACGAATTCCGAATACGCCGTTCGCACTTCGAGTTCAATCTTGCTTGTGGAGTCCTCGACTTCGACGCGCGCTTTTTCCTGGGCGGCCTTGGCCTGCATCACTTTACCGCGCGTTTCGAGTCCGTCGAAAATGTTCCAGGTCAGTTGACCGCCCACCTGCCAGCCATCCACTTCGCGGCTTAAATCGGTGCTGAAACTGGAATTGCGCCAGCCCCAGCCCGCAAAACCTTGCAGACTCGGCAACATCCCCGCGCGCGAAGTGGTCACGTCTTCCTTGCGCAACATTTCGGACTTCCGCAAGGCAGCAATCTCCGTGCGGTTTGCCAATGCCTGGCCGATGGCGGCCGGCAGTTCAAACTTTGCCGCCGGGATTTCGAGCGAATCGGTGAGTTGAAGCGGGATGTCCTCGCCCACATCACGCGGCAGATCGTAACCGAGAAGATTGACAAGGTTGTTCTTGGCGATGCGATGCGCGTTTCGCGCGCGGATAAGTGCGGGCTTGGCATTGGCGACGGCGACTTCAGCGCGCAACACGTTGAAACGCGGCACGGTGCCGGCGTCATAACGTCGTTGCTGGTCGTCCAGTTCCTTCGTCAGCAAATTCACCGACGCCTCGCGCACGATGATTTGTTGCGCCGCCACCAGCACGTCGTAATACGCGACGCGCACAGCAAGCAGCGTGTCTGCCAGCACGGTCTGGTGTTGCAACATCGCCTGCTCCTTGAGCAATCGCGCCGACCGGAGCGATGAAGTGATGCGACCACCTTCATAAAAGGATTGAACGAGCTGTACCCCGGCGTTCCAGTGCTGATGCGGCTGCACAAAACCAGGAATCGAATCAATCGCCCTCGGATCCGTGTCCGAATAACTCCCCGTGGCCTGCACCTTGGGTACAACGATGGCCCGAGTCTGGATGGCCACGCCGTGTAAGGATTCCACGTCCGCGCGCGACTTTAGAATGGTGCGATTCTGTTGCAACGCAAGATTGAACGCCCGCTCCAACGGGAGCGGATCGGATATCCATCCCGGCGTCGCATTGGTTGCGGCGGCGGCGGTTGTTGCGACAAATACGGAGATCATCGGCAAAATCACCGCAGCCAGCCATCGGTTACGGGCCGTGAGACACGGCGCAATTCGGTTCATCAGATTCATACCCGATACGAGTATGCGTCGAACTCCCGGCCTGACTCAACATTTTGATTGATGAAATGAAATTATTTCCTGCCCGCGTGCCGCCAAAAAATTTGCAATCCAAAACAGACCGAACTATTGTCCGCCACCAAACTTAAATATGTTGTCGCATCATTCGCACAAGTCGTCCTCCGGGCATCATGCCCATCAAGGATCGCAGCACGGTCAGCGTCACACCCATTCTCATTCCCATGGCCACACACATTCGCATGACAAACATGCCGCGCCGTCATTGAAGTCCCCGTCCAAGGCGACTTACTCGAAAGTCTTTCGCTGGCAGAAAACCGACCCTCACGCGCACGAACCTCACACCGTGGAAATCGTCGGCTCGTTCACCGAATGGGAGCGCGTTCCGCTCACACACGACCGCGCACACAAAACGTGGCATCTGACCCAGCACAACATCGCCAGCAACAAGACGCATCATTACATGCTGCTGGTGGATGGAAAGCCGTCAGCGGACAAGAACTGCGATGGCTACGCGATTCCGCACGGTGAACAGGAAAAAAAATACGCCATTGAAACCCCGCGCGGCCCCAGATTGTTCATGCTCTTCGCACAAGCGAAGTGAAGGTCAATCGCGGCGGATGATGATTTTTGGCGGAGGCGGCTTTGGCCTGGACTCCACATCCATCAGACTTAATCGCCGCCGGGCTGCGAACGCCTGCGGCGTTTCCGGATGTTCACGGATGATTTGCTCCATGATTTCACGGGCGGCAGCGGCATTGTTCTGATACTTGAGTTTCCACGCC
This sequence comes from uncultured Bifidobacterium sp., assembly GCA_964520235.1. Taxonomy (GTDB): domain Bacteria; phylum Verrucomicrobiota; class Verrucomicrobiia; order Limisphaerales; family JADLHS01; genus JADLHS01. The sequence continues at coordinate 4,829 of CAZFNB010000210.1, forward strand.
GCCTGCAACGAGAGCCACTCCGCACGCTTGTTTGAAGAAACTCCTTCCACGCCAAGCAACAATTCGATCTGCGAAATGCCCAGGTCCGCGCGGCCCAGTTGCGTGGCGAGAATCCGCGCCAGCTTCTCCCGGGCTCCGACGTCATTCGGATTTTCAGTGAGAAGAGTGCTGAGTTGTTTCGCCCGGTTTGATGCCTCCGCTCGCGCGGATTCATCCAGCGGCGGCAAGTCCCCCGTCTCCTCCAGTTCATCGTTCAACGACGGCATCGGCACGGTGTGGGCGATTTGTTGTTCGTGCAATTCCTCTTTAGAACGCGGCAGATTTGCCCTGCGCGCCGCCGCCATGCGTGCAAGATGTGAACCGGGCAGACGGTTGATAATCACGCCGAGCGCGCGTCCCGCGGCATCCGGATCGCCACCGATCTTCAGATACCAGTCCGC
>CAZFNB010000211.1:0-5260 GCA_964520235.1 uncultured Bifidobacterium sp.
TCGCCAATCCACTTCCTCAACCGTCAACTCCAATCACATCGTAATGATTGAGGTTGTCATGGCGCTGACAATTCAGAGTGGCAACGGGTGGAACTTTTTGGTAAACCACTCCTGTGTTCGGTTTGTTCAACAAGAAAAGCGCGTCCAACGATTCGCAGCCGGGGCCGTTTGGCCGTTACCAGTTGCAGGAACTCGTCAACACCGGCGGCATGGCGGAAATCTGGCTCGCCACGGATTCCAAGCACAAACCCTGCGCGGTGCGCCGGTTGCATTCGCACCTGAATTCCGATTCCACCTCAAAGAAACGTTTCCTGCGCGGTTGTGAAGTGCTGGAAAAGCTTCCCGACCATCCTTACATCATCGGCTACAAGGAGCACGGCAAGGTTGATGGCCGGTTGTTCTGCGCCATGGAATATGTCGAGGGCGCGAACCTGAAGGAACTTCACGCGCGCCACGATCCTGTGCTGCTGGAAAATGTTTCGCAGATCATTCTGGACATGGCCGAGGCGCTGGAGCATCTGCACGAGAACGGGTTCATGCATCTGGACTTCAAGCCCGAGAACATCATCGTGACACGCAACGGCAGCGTGCGATTGGTGGATTTCGACCTCGCCCAGGACATTCCCGAGGAGCCTATCAAGATCAAAAAAAATCCCGGCACACCCTGTTACATGGCGCCGGAACAATTGTCGGGGCAGGGGATTGACCAGCGTGTGGACGTGTTCGCGTTCGGTGTGGCGGCGTATGAACTCCTCACCAACGAACTCCCGTTTCCCGGCGAGACCTCGTCAGAGATTTTGAACCGGCAACTCAACCGCTCCGAGTTCAAGGCCATGCGCCAGTTGAATCCCGACCTGCCTGCGAACCTTGAAAAAATCGTCCTCAAGTGCATCGAAGCCAACCCGGACAAACGCTATCCGTTTTTGAGCATGTTGATGCATGACTTGAAGGCGGCGCTTTACGTGTGATGCTTTTTCAAGCAGCACGTGCCGACCGCTCGCTCCATTCCCCCGCATGACATCCGCCTCGCTTGAGCTTGCCGTGCTGCATGGCAAAAAAGGTGTGATGTTTGGCATGACGGCCATTTGACAGCCGCGCCTGTCGCTGATTCAGTGGGTTCACATGACTACTCCCGGGGCATCGCATGGTTATGTCGTTTCAGATCGGGCAGATTGATGTTCAAATGCCGGAAGTTTTTCAACTATCGGTTTGTTGAGTTCAGAGCACGATGAAATCCCTGATCATGTTTTTTGTCTTATTGCTGGCGGTGGCGATGCTTGTTGTTGCGCCGGGAACTGCGCTTGCCCAAGGCAACAAGCTGACCGTCGCATTTGATGGGATCACATTCGATTCCGCATACGACAACGGTTCCATTGCAAATATTTCCAGGCGCGCGTTGGACGACTACGACGCCGTCACTTACACCGATACTGGAGAGAAGGGCACTGCGAGATACTGGTTCCGTTTCACGATGAGCGGTGTTGCTGGAAGGACCGTGACGCTGCATCTGGATCACACGCAGAATCCTCTGCCATTCCTGCGCGTGCTCAGTCCGACGCCCGGCGTATGGCGACGCATGACGACGAATGAAGCTCCGAACACCGCCACGCTTGTGCTGGCTTTCGCGCCGGATGTCTCGTCGGTGGAACTCGCGTTTTTTGAACCGATGGGCTACGTCGAGACGATCACCGCCGTCACCAACCTCACTTCCGCGTCCCCGCACGCCGCTGTATCGTTGCTCGGTAATTCCTTCGAGAATCGCAACCTCCATCTCATCACGATCAACAACACCAACTATCCGGCTGCGGGCAGGCGGCGCGTCTGGGTTCATGCACGCGTTCATGCCGGGGAAATCACGGCCACACACACGATGCTCGGTTTTTTGTCGCAGGCTCTTGAGGACACGGAAACCGGCAGGCGGCTGCGCGAGCACGTCATCTTTCACATCGTTCCCCAGGTGAATGTGGACGGCATCCATCGTGGCTACACCCGCTGGGACGCGCAGGGAATAGACATCGAGTCCGAGTGGTGCAACATCCGCGTGCCCGAGGCGGCTCTTCTCAAATCGCAGGTGGATGCGCTGATGGTGACGCCCAATCCGATTTCGGTGGCGCTGAATCTTCATTCCACGGTCGGCAATTTCACGGACTCGTTCTTTTGGAAACACGTCACGCCGTCGGTCACACCTGCGTTTGAGGCCATCCAGCAGAACTACATCAACGCCGTGAACGCGGCCACGCCGTTCTTCGACAATCTCTCCCCGCAAACGTCGCAGCTCAATGCCTGCACATTCATCGAATCGTACTTCTGGAACAACTGGGGCGAATCCGTCATGGCCATGACCGAGGAAGGGCATTACTACCGGCGCATCACTGACAACGCCTGGACGGACGGCGCGCATTATCGCGAGGTCGGGCGGGCGATGGCGCGGGCGCTGATCGCGTACTACAATCTGCCGCCTGCCTCCGAGCCTGACCCTGCGCCGTCGTTCACGATGCAGCCGGCTGGTCAGTTGCTCGCCCTCGGTCAGCCGTTCAGTTTTTCCGTGAACAGCACTTCGTCGCCACCGGTTTCATATCAATGGTGGTTCAATGGCGAGCCTGTTCCCGGCGCGACAAACAGCGTTTACAGCAACCTGCTCGTCTCCGTCTTGCAGTCCGGCGCATACCTCGCCGTGGCCACGAACAGCGCCGGCAGCGTTACAAGTTCGATGGCGCGACTTGTCGCCATCAACGGCTCCGGAATACCCGTGGCCTTCGCGGATGATTTCGATGCCAACACCTCCGCGCGGTGGATCGAGCGTGCCGGCTTTGCGAGCGGCGGCCCGGATTACACCGCCACATATTCGTTCGATTACAGCACGTATTTCAGCAGCTTCCTCGGTGCGACCATTCCTTCCGCTCCCGGCTCGACCGGCGGCACTGTGCGCGGCTTGAAACTTACGGTCAACGACAACGACGCTGTAGCTGCGCTGGCTGCCGTGTGCCTTTACCCCAGATGGCAATCCTTCAGCGGCGACCACACGCTCAAGTTTGACATGTGGATCAATTATCCCGGCGGCGTCAACGGCGCCGGCGGCGGCGGCTCGACCGAGAACGCCTTCTTCGGCCTCAACAACTCCGGCAGCTACGCGAACTGGGACAATGCCTCCGCTGCTCCAAGCGACGGAGTCTGGTTCACCGTCACTGGCGAAGGCGGTGCGGCCATTGATTATCGCGCCCACGTCGGCGGAACGAACAATTCTCCCATCGCGCTCGCGTTTGCCGATGGCGGACTCGCCGCAAGCGGTGCCACCAATGCCAACTCCGCCAGCTTTCCGTTCACCAGCTATTTTCCCGCACCGGCGTATCAGACACCCGGCGCGCCGGGCAAACATTGGGTCCAGGTTGAAGTCAGCCAGACCGCCGCCAATGTCCTCGCCTGGCGCATGAATGGAAACCTCGTCGCCCAGCGCACCAACACCACCGCCTTCACAAACGGAAACATCATGCTCGGATTCGCCGACTTGTTCACCTCGCTTGCAAATCCCGTGGCCGACTCCTTCATGCTTTACGACAACGTTCGCGTGGAACTCAACCCGACCGCCCTCAGACCCGTCATCACCCTCAATCCCACAGATCAAATCCGCATCGTCGGCCAGGGCGCGACCTTCTCGGTGGCAGCCGATGGGTTGGGGCCGATGACCTGTCAATGGCGGCGTCAGGGAACAAATCTTCCTTCAGCGACCAATTTCGTTTTCACACTTTCCGTTCTGAAGATGTCTGACGCCGGGCTTTACGATGCGCAGGTCGGCAACGCAGCGGGGAACACCGTCAGTTCCACCGCCACGCTGGCTGTCGTCCCGGCCAGCACCAATGCAACGATGCTGTCCGCTATGCTTGCGGGTGGCGTCCTTCAGATCTCATGGCCGTCGGATCACATCGGCTGGCGGCTGGAGATGCAGACCAATTCCATCCACACGGGACTTGGAACAAATTGGGTTGGTGTGCCTGCGTCGCAGGACACGAACAGGATTTTTGTGACGACCGCCACTCCAGGCTCAACTTTCTTCAGGCTTGTTTACCCTTGAGAATGGCATCCAGCCCACGGAGGAAGTGACGGCGATCTTCCGACCATGCGGCCCGACTCCGGTTCCACAACTTGATTTGCAGTTCTGGTCGCGTGGGATTTTTTGCGAAAACCATGTCCGGCCTTTTTGTGTTGCCTGCATGGCCGCCCTCCAAAAACACACCCTTCAAAATCCCCAATAAAACAAGCCTTCGCTCTTACTCTTGTTTCTTACGAGGCCGTCCAAGTTTTCATCTCTGGCTTAGTAACATACTGAGTCAATCCACGCTCTGTGAGCTCTGAGGTAATCTCGTGCAAAAACTGCACCGTTACGTCGCGCGCCGATTGCGGATCAATCGGGCCTCGGAAGCGGAAAATCCCGGTCGGCACATGTGTAAGCCTGATGAACCAGCCTCCCTCACAAGGTCCAGTCTCAGTTTTGAGGTGTTCAGCTTTAATCATGGCAAACCCTAGCGGCCTCGACCCAAGCTCAACGACCCGGCGCATGGGACGCAACGATTGCAACCGCGATGCTCATGCCGGGTTAGATGCAGCGCATGCTTAGGCGGTTGATGTCTCATAACAACTAATCCGTGAAACGTCGGAACAGCCAATAGCTGAAACCGATAAACGCGCCAATCCCCAATGACCAGCCAGAGTAGTGTGTCAACGCTGCTGCCACCTCTGCCTTTTGTGGTGTTGCAAAAATCCGAAAACCAAAGCCGACCAAGCCGAGAACAATCAGAAGCCCCGATGCGCCAACTGCAATGACCGCATACTCACTCGGTGTCGGCTTCTGGTCGGGAAATCGGAGCATAGCACGTAGCCGCCTAGCCAGTACGGCTTTTGATGAGAGCGAAAGCGGTGTCTGATCTTCGGAGTGAGCGTGGGTTGCGTTCCGAGGTGCAGGTCGCCTCGCCCCGTGAGATAGCGCCACACCTGCCGACCAAGGCGGTGCCGTTTATCTCACGGGGCGAGCCACAGGTTGTGGGACTCACGCCCCAAACAACAGTGATACGAAGCACAGACACCATGAAGACCTACATACTCCGTCAGTCCCCAACAGTCCAGCCCCAAACCCGCCGGCGCGCGCGCGTTACCGGCAAATGTCGCATCGGACGCAGAATGGGTATTGGCATTGGATCAAGGGGTTCACTTGTTTCATCGGCGGGAGGGACGAATTCAAAATGAAAAATTGGAAATGCCAGGCGGG
>CAZFNB010000212.1:0-5245 GCA_964520235.1 uncultured Bifidobacterium sp.
TTGTCAAACACCGGAGCGCGGCATGAGCGCGCCTCAACGCGCCCGCCGGGTGGCGGGTTCAAATGACAAGGACGGTGGAACGGAGGCAGGTGAGTTGCGCTCCATGATCCGGTGGAGGCTTTGGTGGCAGGGGCGGATCAACGCCACGGTTTACCGCCTGTGCGCCCGACCCGGCAAAATATACGTTGGTGACTGTCGTTTCGTTCAACAGGCAGCCGTCGCTGTTTGGATCTCCGGCGAGGCTTGTCGCGGAACTGAATTGCAGAACGTGATCCGGATTGGCTGCGCTCGCGGGTCTGGCAAAAAACGTCAGCACCCGCGCAACGGCGTGATGTTGATGCCGGGCACAACGGCCTTCATGCCGAAGCACAAGACGCGGTCCGAGATCAGTGGCCTGGGTTACGAGGTGATGATCGGAATCCAGAACTCCGAGAACTGCTGCCGTTGCGAATCCCACTGGCGACATCACACCCAGATACAAACACGCGCCCAACCATCCAGCCAGCAGCCGGAACATGTATTGGTTTTGTGATCGTCGAAACATCCAAACGTGCCTTATCTAACCTGTCAGGATAAGAAATACCCGCGTGTGAAGATGAGGAAATATTTAGGTTTTGAGAAATGTTGGGGCGTTGATGGTGCTCGATCGGGCGATCAACATGAGTGTCGCAACGAGTTCTTGATGCTGTTGAGAGGCAACTAATCACGAACATTAACGCGGGCGAAAAGCGTGAAACATTTCACAAAGAATCTTGCGCCCGGAATCGCATTCACTAAATTTTGTCCGCGTCGGGGCAAGCCGGGCTTATTCAGTTGGCGGATTTTTGGGTGCGCCGTGTGAAAAAATCGTTTGACGTTGCGGCGCGAATTTCAACAATCCCCGGCATTCGTTCGTGGCGTTCAGCAGTGGCGCGGCGTTCTCCGCGATTTAGTGAACTCAGTATCAACCTAAATGTCAGCGATTTTTCCGAAGTGGACCAATCGGTTGCCGTTGATGATCATCATCGGCGGTGGACTCGTGGCAACAGCTGCGGTGGCGGGCATCTGGTATTATGCCACGCCCAAATACACACGCGTCGGCTACATGCCGATCCAGCCGGTGCCGTTTTCCCACAACACGCACGCGGGTCAGGTCGGCATTGATTGCCGCTACTGTCATAGTGCCGTCGAGAAATCCTGGTTCTCGAACATCCCCTCCAGTTCCACCTGCATGAACTGCCACAACACGATCCTCAAGGACGATCCACGTCTGGCTCTGGTTCGTGAAAGTGCGGCGACTGGCAAGCCCATTCCTTGGGTGCAGATCCACAAGACGCCCGACTACGTTTATTTTAACCACTCCGTTCACGTCAACCGAGGCGTCAGTTGCGTCGAGTGTCACGGTCGCATTGACCAGATGGACGAGGTGATGCACTCCAAACCGTTCAGCATGTCCTTCTGTCTGGATTGCCACCGCGATCCCGCCGCCAAGCTGCGTCCGCCCGACAAGATTACCGACCTCGCGTTTGAGTGGAGCGCCGATCCTGTCGAGGCTGCGAAGATTCAACGTTCGCACGGCGAACAGATGCTCAAGGATTGGAAGGTTGAATCCCTTCAGAACTGCTCGGCCTGTCACCGATGAAAAACATTTCCCCAGCCACATCAGAAAACGCCACGGGCCGCGTCTATTGGCGCAGTCTGGATCAACTGGCCGAGACGCCGGAGTTCCAGGACATCCTCAAGCATGAATTCCCGGCGGGCGCCGACCAGTTGACCGACCCGGTCACGCGCCGGCATTTTGTCAAAATCATGTCTGCGTCCTTCGCGCTCGCGGGCATCGGCATCGGCGGCACCGGCTGTCGCAAGCCCGAGGAGAAGATCATGCCGTTCGGCAAGGCGGCGGAAAATTACATCCACGGCGTACCGCAATTTTTCGCCACGGCAATGCCCACGCGCACCGGAGCGATTCCTTTGTTGGCCCGTTCCAATGATGGTCGTCCGACGAAGCTGGAAGGCAACCCGTTGTTCCCCGGTGGCAATGGCGCGACGGACCGTTTTGCACAGGCCTCGATTCTCAATCTCTACGATCCCGACCGCTCAAGGAATTTTGTCAAAGCCGGCCAGGTGGCAAAGCGCGAAGACGCGTTCCAATCGCTGGCTGATCTTGCCAAAAAATTTGCGGCGAACCAGGGTGAAGGTTTGTGCCTGCTCGGCGAGCGCAAGTATTCTCCGTCCCGCCGCCGGTTGCACAAGCTGATCTCTGAAAAGCTGCCCAAGGCGAAGTGGTTTCTTTACGAGGCGATTGACTCCAACATCCATTCGGAAGCGGCCTCAAAGGCGTTCGGCAAGTCCGTCCGTCCCGTATTTCGTTACGACGAAGCCAGGGCGATTCTTTCGCTCGACTGCGATTTCATCGGCGGCGAGGACGACGCGCACAACAGCATCCGGCGCTTTTCGGCAGGCCGGAATGTCGAGAAGGGAATGAGCCGGCTTTACGCGGTGGAATCGCTCTTCACGCTCACAGGCGTGAGCGCGGATCATCGCTTGCGCACCCAGGCGGGTTCGGTTGTCCAGGTTGCGGCGGCCATCGCCAGAGCGCTTGGTGTCAATGTCGGCAACATTCCCGCGCCTGCGGGTGTGGATGCAAAATGGATTTCTGAATGCGCGAAAGACTTGAAAGCCAATACGGGGAAGGCACTCGTGGTGGCTGGTGTTCGTCAGCCGCTTGCGGTGCATCTGATTGCTCACGCCATCAACGCGTCCCTCGGCGCAGTCGGCAAGACAATTGACCTGTTCGAGTTCACACCGCTTTCAGGTGTGGGCGACATCGCACAACTTGCGAAGGAGCTTTCCGCAGGCAGTGTGGATACGCTCGCCATCATCGGCGGCAATCCAGTGTTTGACGCGCCATCTGATTTGAACTGGACTGACGCACAAGGCAGAGCCAAAACGGTTGTTCGACTCGGTTATTATGAGGATGAAACGTCCGCCAAAGCCGCATGGCATTTTCCGATGGCGCACTTTCTCGAATCTTGGGGCGATGTGCTCACAACGGATGGAACGCTTGTGCCGGTTCAGCCGCTCATTGCTCCGTTGTTCGGCGGCCTGACCGATTTGGAATTCTTGGCGCGTCTCGGCGGGCTCGATGTGACGGACGCGCACCAGATTGTTCGCGCCACGTTCGCGACGTTCAGCAGCGGTGGCGAAGAGGCGTGGAAACGCTTTCTGCACGACGGTTTTCTGTCGAGTACGACTGCCAGGCCAGTCAGTGCATCACATAGTTCCACCGCCCTCGACCAGGCTGTGACTGTGTTGACAGCACCAAAGGCTCCGTCGAAGGACAACCTCGAAGTCGTTCTCTATCGCGACTACAGCCTGGATGACGGTCGTTATGCGAACAACGGCTGGTTGCAGGAATTTCCCGATCCGATCACAAAGATTGTCTGGGACAATGTGGTGCTTGTCAGCCGCAAGACGGCGCGTGAACTCGGCGTCAAGAACGGCGACATCGTTGCAGTGACAGCGAACGGCAAGACCGTGGAAGGTGCGATCTGGACACAGCCTGGGATGGCGGATTTTTCGCTCGGCATCGCGCTCGGCTATGGACGCGAAAAAGTGGGCAGGATAGGGAAGGGTGTCGGATTCAACGCGTATCCTCTACGCACCACGGCGGGGTTCATTGCGAGCGGCGCGACGATCAAAGCCACTGGCAAAACTCACGTCATCGCCTGCACGCAAGATCATTGGAGCATGGAAGGTCGCGCCATCGTGCGCGAGGCGAACCTGGATGCGTTCGAGAAGAACAAGGCGTTCGTCAAGACGATGAACGCGCCCGATCCGGTGCAGCCGGATGGCGAGGAGTACGAGACGATTTACCCGAATCCGCTCGATGAGGCCAAGAAGACGGCGCATCACCAATGGGGCATGGCGATTGATCTGGGTTCATGCGTGGGTTGCGGCACCTGCGTGATGGCCTGCCAGAGCGAGAACAACATTCCCATCGTCGGCAAGGATCAGGTCAAGCGCGGTCGTGAACTGCACTGGATACGGATTGACCGTTACTTCACCACCGATCCGAAGAATCGTCCTGACAAGTTTGACACGTTCAAGGTCACGGAAGAGCAGCAGCAATTCGCAGACTGGATTGACGATGTGCAGGCAGTGAACCAGCCGATGCTCTGCCAGCATTGCGAAGCCGCTCCTTGTGAGAGTGTGTGCCCGGTGAACGCCACCGCGCATGACCACGAAGGTTTGAACGTGATGGCCTACAATCGTTGCGTGGGCACCCGTTACTGTTCAAACAACTGCCCGTACAAGGTTCGCCGCTACAATTATCTCGATTTCAACAAGCGTCCGCTCGACAAGCTCAAGGGGCCGGTTTATCCGACGCCGCTGTTGAGCAAGACCGATGGCGAATGGGATTTGCTCCGCTGGTGGAAGGACCCGACCAGCACCATGCGCGAGTCCGACGAATGGGATTTGATCAAGATGATCAAGAACCCGGACGTGACGGTGCGTATGCGCGGTGTGATGGAGAAATGCACATTCTGCACGCAGCGCATCGAGCAGGCGAAGATTTCGCAGAAGGTCAAGGCGGGCGCGTCCGGTGACGTCGTCGTTCCCGACGGCGCGTTCAAGACGGCATGTGAACAGGCTTGTCCCGCGGGCGCGATCGTGTTCGGCAATGTGGCTGACCCGAACAGCCGTGTGTCGAAGATGAAGGCGGGCGAACGTGATTACAGCGTGTTGGAATTCCTCAAGACCAAGCCGCGCACCACTTATCAGGCGCGCATCCGCAATCCGAATCCGCTGATGCCAGATTTCACCGAAGCCCCGTGGAGCTTCCAGGAATTCGAAAACAAGAACGGTCATCACGATGCGCATGGCGGGAGTCACGGTGCGAACGATCACAAAAATGAACAAGCGGTCGAAGAAAAGAAAGGAGCGCACTAATGGCCTCCGATCTCACAGCCACGGCGCTGCCAACGGTGCCTAAGGAACTCGAGCGCGTTCCGCTCGTTGACAATAACCGCACGCCCGGTTGGATTTCCGACCGCGTGGCAGGTATCTGCGAAGGCAAGACCCCGGCTTGGTGGTGGGCGGCCTTCATCCCCAGCATCATCCTCGCGGGGGTGCTGCTCTCGATGCTGGCTTACCAGATCTCGACCGGTGTCGGCGTCTGGGGCAATCATCACCCGACAGCTTGGGCGTGGGACATCATCAACTTCGTCTGGTGGATCGGTATCGGTCACGCTGGCACGCTCAT
>CAZFNB010000213.1:0-5201 GCA_964520235.1 uncultured Bifidobacterium sp.
AGCGCAACAATAATGTTAAGCGCCGAGCGTATGCACTCATTTCAAGCCCACAACGCTAGAGGGCCAATCGTGAGCTTGCCATTTATCTTTGGCGGCGTTGGTCTGCTCGCCGGGGTCGGTTATCAGGCGCAGCGTTGCGGGGCGTTTCTCCACTCATTCCACGGGCTGGACAGGTTCATTCAGCATCATCTCGATGCGATTGCCATTGTTGCTATGGTTGCGTCCTTGCTAGGCGTCCTCGCGGGTTTGGTGATTCTTCGACGTCGCGGGCGTAGCCATCTCGTCACGTTAGGCGCCGGGGTTTCGCTCGTGGCATTGCTTTGGTCTGTGTTCGGCCTGTCACTATGATGAACCCCAACGAAGGTGGTGAGCGGATCGTCGCGATTGGTGCAGCAATTTTTTAGAATTTAATCGTATGGAACTGAAATTTATTTTGGAATCGCTCTTGTTCTCCGCGCAAAAGCCGCTTTCACCTGCGGAACTGCGCGAGGTTTTCGCCAATGCCGCCGAGCAGGACGATGCCGATGCCACAGTCAAGTCGCTCAAGAAAGTCAAAGAGAGCGAACTCAACGCCGCACTGGAACAACTCGCCAAAGACCACGAGGCTGCGGGCCGCAGCTATCGCCTGACATGCGTGGCCGGCTCCTGGCAATTCGTCACGCAGCCGGAATTTGCGCCGTGGCTCAAGGCGCTCGTCGGCGTCAAGGCGCGTCCGCCGCGGCTCTCGCAGCCCGCGCTCGAAACGCTTGCCATCATCGCGTATCGCCAGCCGCTCACGCGCGCCGAGATCGAGCAGATTCGCGGCGTCAACGTGGACGGCACGATGCAGACGTTGATGGAGCGCGGTTTGGTTGAATCCACAGGACGCGCTGAGGTTGTTGGTCGCCCATCGCTCTACGGCACAACGCCGTTGTTCCTCGAATACTTCGGCCTTCGCGGGCTGGAGGATTTGCCCGCAGCGGATGAATTACGCCGCATAGTCGTCGAGAAGCCGCCGGATTTGGTTACCACCGATCCAGGTCTTGCCACCACGCCGCCGGAGCAGTTGCAGATGATTGAGGGTGACGGCCAAAAGCCTGAAACGGTGACCCATTAAGCCGGATTCATGTAATCGGCAGCGGAGAGTGTCGCGCGAAGAAGACGAAGGGAGCGAAGAAAACGCAAGATTTGCCTCTCGCCGGCAGACTCACCAAACCGTGTGCGAAGCAATCTGGGTGAAGCACATATTCCCGCTTTGCCTTCGCCTCCTTCGTAACCTTCGCGCGATATTCCTTTTGCATGGTTCCGGTTAAGTCCCACCGCCCGCGTTTCCCTGTTTGCCGCGATCCTGTTGGAGCGGAAAAAAGACATTTTGCCCTAAAGTGGTTCAATTCGTGCGCCGATAAGCCGATATATGGACTTGGGTTTATCCGGTCTGGTGTCCGGCCTCGATTGGCGGACACTGGTGGACCAGCTTGCTGAAGCCGAGCGCACGCCTCAAAAGCGTCTGCTCTCGGATCAATCGCTTCTTCAGAAGCAAAACCAGGCCTACGCCGCCATCCAGACCCAGCTTGCCGCGTTGCAAAGCAAGGCCGCCACGTTGAAGGAGGCTTCCTTGTTCGCCAGCCGCCAAGCAGGCTCATCCGACGAAGCCAACGCCACAGCGGTCGCGTCCGAAGGCACGGCCATCGGTTCCTACGTTTTCAATTTCACACAGCTCGCCACGTCCGCCAGACAACTTGGAACGGCTGGCGCAGGCAGCGCGTTGAGTGCTACGAACGATGTTTCAGGTCTCGTGTTGAGCAATGCCGCGTTCGCCTCTGCTGTGACGGCGGGCACATTCACGGTGAACGGGAGACAAATCACCATCGCCACCACGGACACGCTTCAAAGCGTGTTCGACCAGATCAACACAGCCACCGGCGGTGCGGTGACGGCCTCGTATGATTCCGGTACGGACAGAATCACCCTGGACAGCGCCAGCCCGGTCATTCTCGGCAGTGCCACGGACACGAGCAATTTTTTGCAGGTCGCCCGGCTTTACAACAACGGCACGGGAACCATCTCCAGCGCGGCTGAACTGGGCGTGGTGAAACAAACCGCCAGCCTGAGCAGCGCGAATCTCGCCACGGCCATAGACGACGGCGGTCTCGGCCTGGGCGAGTTCCGCGTCAACGGGGTTTCCATCTCCTTCGCGGCCACGGACACGGTCACGGACGTGCTCAAGCGCATCAACGATTCCGCCGCAGGCGTCACGGCCAGTTACGACACCGTGAACGATCGTTTCATCCTGAGCAACAAGACCACCGGCGACATCGGCATTGCGCTGGAGGATGTGACGGGAAATTTTCTCGCCGCCACGGGACTTTCCGGCGGCACGCTGGCGCGCGGCAACAACCTGCTTTACACGGTCAACGGCGGCAGCACGCTCATCAGCCAGTCCAACACCGTCACGGAAACCTCCTCGGGAATTGCGGGACTTTCCGTCACGGCGTTGAAAGAAGGAACGACTGCGACCATCACGGTTTCAAGCGACACGGCCAAGATCAAGACTGCCATCAACGAGTTCATCACCGAATACAACAAGGCCCAAAGCATCATTGATTCGCAGACCGCCAGCACGACGGATGCGCAAGGCAAGGTGACGGCGGGCGTGCTCGCCAACGAAGGCGACGCAAATGAAATCGCCACACGGATGCGCCGCCTCATCACGGAGAATGTGGCAGGTCTGGCGGACGCGCTCAACCAGCTTGAGGAAATCGGGATCGTCTCAAACGGCAACGACAATTCCATCTCATTGAGCGACGAATCCAAGCTGGACGCCGCGCTTGCAAACAATCTGACCACGGTTTCAACACTGTTCTCCGATCCCACGAACGGTCTGGCTGTGAAGCTTGATGCGTATCTGGAAAAGACCGCCAGCGACACAGGCTCGTTGCAGACCAAACAGGACCGGCTGACGGAACAGGCGTCGGACATTGACACGCAGATCGCCGAGCTTGAGCGCATTGTGGAATCTAACCGCCAGCGGATGATCGAAAGCTTCATCGCGATGGAATCCGCGCAGGCGCAGGTCAACCAACAACTTTCGTTCTTGCAACAACGCTTCGGAAACAGCAGCAGCAGTTCGAGCAAATGATAAGCACAAAGAAAACATTTCTGGTTTCAGGCCTGCTCGCACTCGCGTGCCTCGCCTCGGGTGGCTGTCGCTCTTTTCATCCGGCGGATACCGCCATCGGGCCTGGCCATTGGGTTTCAAACGTGCATCAAGCGAATCGCAAACTTGCCAAGGACATCCGGCGCGTGGCCGTGTTGCCCGTCACCTGCGATCGCAGCGATGCCGACATGGAGGCGGGCCGTGAAACGCTTGATGCGCTGATCCGGGAGGAACTCGGCAAGACGCGCAAGTTTCAGGTCGTGACGGTTTCACCCGAGGATTTGCTGGCGTGGACCGGCCGCAAGAGCTGGACTGCAGAGGAAGTTTTGCCGAGAACGGTGTTGCCCGTATTGCGGGAGAAGCTCGGTTGCGATGCGGTGTTGTTCAGCCGCGTGACGCAATTCCGCCCGTATCCGCCGCTGGCGGTGGGGCTGGATTTGAAGCTCGTGGTGGCCGGGGACGCGGAGCAAATCTGGGTCTTGGACGAGGTTTTTGACGCGGGCGACCCATCTGTAGCCGTGAGCGCAAGGCGGTTCCATCAGGATCGCGACCCTATGCCGGCGGCGCTGGCGGATTCGAGGACGGTGCTTGTATCGCCCACGGAATTCGGGCGTTATGCGGCAAATGCGGCATTTGAGACGCTGCCGGCGCGGTAGGGCTAAAGTTTTTGGACAGTGTGCCGATATGCAAGTGGAGTAGCGGTAAGTCAAACGCAATGCCTGCCTAGCAAGGTAGCAGTTATGGAAGTCACAACAAACAACAGTCTGGACACCTCGATGAGGGTGTTGGCAAGCCAGGTCAAGGCTCATGCGCCGAAGACCGACGAGCAGGCCAATCTCGATACGGCGGTGTTTAACCGCGCGCAAGCGCTGGATCAGGCGTTGCGTGCGACCACTGAAGTGCGGTCAGATGTCGTGGACCGCGCCCGGCAGTTGATCGCCGATGTGAAGTATCCGCCCAGTGCAGCCATCGAAGGCATCGCGGCGTTGCTCGCCCTGAAACTCGACGAAACACAGGACGGTTCTTCGCAAGAAGCATGAATCCAAAAAACCCTTGGCAATCCTATCGCCAGGTTGCAACGCACACCGCGTCGCCCGGCCAGCTAGTCTTGATGCTCTACGAGGGCGCAATCCGGTTTCTGGAACGCGCCCGCGACGGTTTCAACATCGAGGATCCCGTGGATTCCGTTGCCGCCATCAACAACAACATCCTCCGCGCGCAGGACATCATCCGCGAACTCGATTTCTCGCTGAACATGAATGAAGGCGGCGACATCGCCCTGCAACTGCGCCGCCTTTACGATTATTTCGACCGCAAACTCACCGAGAGCAACCAGAAGAAAGAGCCTCAAGGCATCGAGGAGGTGCTCACGCGCATAACGACATTACGCGACGCATGGGCCGCAATGTTGAAACAACGCGGGGAAGCGCTTGACGCGGGGATCGCGGCATCATCCCCCGGACGATTGAACTTTGCCACGGCCTGAACGATCACGTCATGAGCGCAAAACAAGATTTGGTCAAAGCCTACCAGTCATGGGAAACCCTCACGCAGGACGAGGGCGCGGCCATCGAGCGCGGTGACTGGCAGGGGGTCAACGCCTGCCAGAAAAGCAAGCAGGAGCTTCAACGCCGCATCATCCTGCTCACAGACGTGGCTCGCGCTGAATCGGTCGAGGCCGGAACGGATTTGAAAATTTTCGACAAGGACTTGCGCCAGATGGTCAACAGCCTCATCTCGCTCGAAACAAAAAACTCGGAATTGCTCGCGCAACGTCGTCAAACGGCGGAATTGCAACGAGCCGAACTTGATCAGACCAGCCGTACGTTGCGTCGGATGCAGAAGTCTTACGTTGCCCCTGCCACATCCGTCTGGCAGTCGTATTCCTGAGATTATCCACCGCGCTCAGGCCTTGAAGCGCTGCCAGCCAGCCGCACCAAAAGCGTAGCGTCGCGCCCCAAATTCCATCGCTCCCGGCGACGTTCCCTTGAAAATGTCGGGCATCACACCGATGCGCCGCGAATACTCGGTTGCGATTTCGGGGATGTGCTTTTCCAGTGCCTCC
>CAZFNB010000214.1:0-5200 GCA_964520235.1 uncultured Bifidobacterium sp.
CATGCCCAAGTTGACGTTCTGAATCATCGCGCGGCCAACCCCGAAAAACAAGGACGTTTCCCGCCCAAATTTTCTCACTTCGCCGCTTCCCGCATCGCGGCGAAAAGATTTTTCCCCGTGTTCAACTCGACGACCTTTTTGGATTTCTCGTCTTCTGTTTCAACCAGATCCGGTGGCAGCTCCTTGAGAAATGGCGAAGGATGACAGGGCATGACCTGGCCGTATTTCTTGCGCCCGCCACAATGGCTGATGGTCAGCGTCTGCATCGCGCGCGTGACGGCCACGTAAAACAGGCGGCGCTCCTCATCCAGCGTGCCCTCGACCTTTGAACGCGAATGCGGCAGCAAACCGTCCTCAAGCCCGACGATATACACGTGCGGAAACTCCAGACCCTTGCAACTGTGCATGGTGATGAGCGTCACGGCGTCTCCCGCCTTTTCGTCCTCCTCCTCGCGTTCGGAATCGAGTGTGATGTCTTCAAGGAAAGATTGCAGGCGGTCATGGAGCGTGACTCCCGCGCTGTTGTCGAGTGTCGCGACGAGATCAAGCAGGTTGCGGACACGGTTTTCGGCTGCCTCGGCGTCTTTTTCCGAGCGGCGCAAATCGGCAAGATAACCGGTCTGATCCAGAAAGCTGCGCGCCCAGGCGGCAAGGGTGAGATGGCCTGCGGCGGATGGAGTGTCGAGTTGAAGCCTTGTCCCCTCGATGAATCCGACAAACGCTTCGATTGCTTCCCTCGTCTTTGTCTGGAACGTCGTTGTCACGGCCGGATTTTTCATCGCTGAAAACACGGATTGTTTGCGCTCGTGGCTCGCGCCAAGCAGACGTTCCATCGTCACGTCGCTCAAGCCGCGCGCAGGAGTGTTGGCGATGCGCAACAGGCTGACGTCGTCGTTCGGATTCAAAAACGTCTTGAGGTAGGCGAGGAAATCCCGGACTTCGCGCCGGTCGAAAAAACTTTGCCCGCCGATGAGGTGATAGCGCACTCCCGCCGTGCGCAGCGCGGTTTCAATCGGGCGGGATTGAAGATTCGTCCGGAACAAGATCGCGTTGTCACCCCATGGGACGCGGCGTGCCATGCGGGCGAACTCGATTGCGCTGATGATTTCACGCGCCTCGTCTTCGTCCGTATCGAACGCGCGCAGGCTGATTTTGTTTCCCATGCCCTTCTGCGACCAGAGTGACTTCACCCGGCGGCGGGCGTTGTTCTTGATGACAGCGTTGGCCGCGTTGAGAATGGTGCTCGTCGAGCGATAGTTCTGTTCCAGCTTGACGATCTTCACCTCGGGAAAATGCTTTTCGAGGTCGAGCAGATTGGCGATTTCCGCGCCGCGCCAGCCGTAGATGCTCTGGTCGTCATCTCCCACCACGCACAGATTCCTGTGCTGCTGTGTGAGCAGATGAACGAGCTGGAACTGCGCCGCGTTCGTGTCCTGATACTCGTCCACCATCACATAACGATATTTGTTGCGGCAGGCTTCGAGGGCATCGGGATGTTCGTGAAACAAGCGCAATGTGAGCAAAATCAAATCATCGAAGTCCACGGCGTTGCAGGCGTGCAGCGCGGACTCGTATCGCTTGGCAACGTGCTCGGCAAGGGCGTGAACGCTCGGGTCGCCGAAAACCTTGGCGCGCTCGCCGCCGTTCTTGAACCTGCTCAACATGGCGAGCACGGCGGAAGGATCGGTCTTCTCGCCCTTGGCTGAAATGTTGGCGAGAATTTTTTTGATCGCGCCAAGCTGTTCGGATTCGTCGTAAATGACGAAGTTGCGTTTGTAGCCGAGTTTTTCGATGTGCTGGCGGAGTATCCGCACACAGAGCGAGTGGAACGTGGCGATGGTCGGACGCGCCGGTTTTTCACCGGACGCCGTTTTTTTTCCGGGAAGCAGTTTTCCGGCGCGTTCCTGCATTTCCCGGGCGGCCTTGTTCGTGAATGTGACGGCAAGAATGTTGTCCGGCGCAACGCCGCGGCGGATCATGTGCGCGATGCGAAAGGTGATGACGCGCGTCTTGCCGGTGCCTGCGCCCGCAAGAATCAACACCGGGCCGTTGATGGTTTCAACGGCCTGTCTTTGTTGCGGATTCAGCGTGTTCAAGTCCAGCATCGGGCGCGGAGTTTAGTTCGGGTCGGAGCGATGGCAAGCGGTTAAACAAAAACCAAGGTCTTGGCGACCGGAGGCTGGACTCTTTCGGCTGGCGTGCGTGGATCAAATCTCCCGGCTTAATCAGACGCTTCTGAATTTTCATCTTCCCACTCGGGATACACTTCCGGTTTCAACTGGCCACGCCGGATGAGTTCCTGCAAGTCTCGGATGATGGTGCGGCGGGCGACGTTGAATTCGCGGGCCAGCGCGGAGATGTTCGGTCGCGAGCGGGACTTGCCGATGATGGCGATCATCTGGTTTTGCCGCGCGAGGCGGTCTGTGGAGCGGCTCAGGAGTTCCTGTGCGTCAATCCGGCGTGAACGTTCCAATGCCTCGAATTGCCGGATGACCTCCGTGTCGCCGCACTCTTTGAGCGCGGTGACGACGGTGCGCTTCAGTTCGTGGATGTCCACGGGTTTTGGCAGACAAAAATGTGCGCGGCGCGGCCCCTGCAATGCGGCCATCTGCTGCCGGACTTCGAGCGCGCCCGAGACGACGATGATCGGAACGTGCGGAAGCAATTCCTTGAACTCGGGAAGAAAATCCAGCCCGCGTTCGCCTGCTTCGAGAACGTGATCCAGAATCAACACGTTTGGTTGGAGCTTGGGCAGCAATGCGAGAGCCGCGCTGCCAGACCTGGCGCGGGTGATCTGATACTGGGCCAGGGCTTCCTCGTAGATTTCAAACTGGAAATCGTCATCCTCGATGACAAGCAGATGAGGCATGGTTTTCATGGTGATCGGATGGGAAGGATCAGTGTAAACGTGCTGCCTTGGCCGGCGGTGGATTCGACCGCAAGCCCGGCGCCGAGCTTTTTTGCAAGCTCATAAGCCATCGAAAGCCCCAGCCCGGTGCCACGTTTGGCGGACATTGCCTTGGTGGTGAAGAACGGTTCGAAGATGCGGGATTTGATTTCAGGCGCGATGCCGCTGCCATTGTCACACACCGAAATCAAAATGAAATGCACGGCTGCGGCAGGCGCCAAAAACAGTTCCGCAGGCAGGGTGGTGGCTGCGCGTGTCGAGAGGATGATCTGGTTGTGCCGTTGCGCTGAAACTTGCGGTATCCTGCGGTCCATCGCCTCGGCGGCGTTGAAGATGAAATTCAGCAAAATTTGCTGTACGAAATCCCGTGCGACGGAAATCTCAGGGAGATTTTCCCCGCGTTCAAAGCGCACCTCCGTCTCGCGCAGGAAACGGTCGCCGAGAAGTTTCCTGGTGTCGGCGACGACGGCGTTGATGTCGCAAGGTGCTGGCGGCGCATCCGTACTGCGGCTGAAGCCGAGCATCGCCTCGACAACTTCCGCGCCTTGTTGCACGACAGTTTTGATGCGGTCGGTGCGCGTGCGGATTTTTTCCGGGTTGTCCGCATTGTCCTCGATGATTTGCGCCGAGCCTTTGATGATGGAGAGAATGTTGTTGAAGTCGTGCGCGATGCCGGCGGACAGCGTGCCGAGCGCATTCATCTTCTGGCTGTGGAGAAGTTCGCGATTGGCAAGTTCGAGTTCGCGGGTCCGTTCGGTGACCTGTCGTTCAACTTCGGCGTAGCTGCGTTGAAGTTTGCGGTGACGATTGAAGGCCAGACCGGCAAAGAACACCGCAATGACCAGTGCTGTTGCGAGCACGACGACCAGCCGTGTTTCCCGATACCACGGCAGGAGGATGGCAAATTCCAATTGGGCCGGTCCGGGGTCAATATTGCCGCAGCGATCCATCGCGCGTACCTGGAAATAGTGCCTGCCCAACGCCAGTTCTGTGAACATGACTTCGCGCTCCGGCTGGAATGGTGACCACTCGCGCTCGTCCAACCGGTAGGAAAAGAGCAATCGTTCTGGAATGGTTTGTTTCCATTTATCGCGCCCGTGAAATGTCAGCCTCACAATTGCGCCCTCGCGAAAATGCAGGGGCGCGTTGCCGCTCGATTGAATGAGTGTTTCCGGTGCGTCGCGGTCGGCTTCGGGTTGGAAGCGCGACCAGCCTGCCGTGGTTTGAGCGTGGATGACCCCGGAGGCGTCCTCGGCCACAGCGATGATTTCGTTCGACGGCAATCCGTCCTCCGTCCCGTTTGATATCCAGTTGTCCTGTGTGAACCGGTGCAGGCCATGCGCTGTCGCAATCCAGAGCGTGCCGTCACGTGCGCCCAGAAGTTCGTTGATATGTTCAAATCCGCCGCGGGCTGCAAGCCAGTCTCGACCGTTGAACTCCCAGATTTTGTTGGGCGTGGCGCACCACATCCGTCCGTCCGCTGTCTCGGCAAACGCTGTTACGTGCTCCGGCCCGAGCTGGTTTGTGGATGCGAAAACGCGCCATTTGTCCTGGTGTCGTTGAGCAACGTGGTTGTCGCCGCCCAGCCAGAGGTCGCCGGTGCGCGTTGTGTATATCACCCTCCATGTCGCTATTGTCCGTATGTCCTCGGGCAGGGTGATTTTTCCTGGTGGCCTGGCTTGCGGTGGGCTTGCGGTGGGTTGCCAGATTTCTGAAGTGCGGCGGAACAATCCATCGGAGGTGGCAAGGAACAGTGTGCCGTCCGCTGCCTGCTCTTGATCGTATATTCTCCGCACCGAGATGTCGTCGCTTGAAATTTTGTCCGCCGGATCAGGTTGCAATTCCGCGGGGGCGGCATTTGTGGTTGCCCACGGGTCGGTCGGTTTCAGGTTGCGCAGCGGGGCGGTCAGGCGGGCATATCCGTGCGTGCCTGAAATCCACGCACCGCCGTCGCGTGTTGGGGTGATTTTGAGAAAATCGCCGATGGTTGTGTCCTCGGCGTGACGGAACAATTCGACGCGGACGTTTTCCGTGTCTTCGGCGTCGAGTTGAAGCAGTTGTCCGGGCAGGAGGATGAACACGCGGCCTTGTCGGAATGGGAGTAGTGAGATTTCGTTCGTGTGACCGGCGCGAAAATGTCCGGCGATTTGTGCGACGCGATGCAACGTCCACTCGCCATCGCGGAATTCCTGCAATCCTTCGGCAGAGACTGTCCAGAGCTGGCCGCCGGGGCTTTCGTCCGCCTGCGGGATGTCGCCCTGCGACAGTTCCAGAAGGAATATCCGCTCGATC
>CAZFNB010000215.1:0-5187 GCA_964520235.1 uncultured Bifidobacterium sp.
CTTACAAACGAGGAAGTGGCGCAACATCTCGGCATCGGCGAGCGCACGGTTTACCGGGAGTGGGTTTGCGCAAAAGCCAGATTGTTGCAGGCGATACGAAGCCGGGAATAAACCCCTGTGTCGGTAGCGGAACACTGGATGGCGGGTTCGACGACTGAAAAGCGCGTTGTTTCCTGACAGATTTGGCGACCCAAAAGCGCATTACTAGAGTGAAATGAACGTGATGGATTCAAATCGTGAACGCGAAGACGAGGTTTTCTTTGCGGCGACGGGCATTTCAGATCCATCGGAACGCAATCGCTACCTGGATCAGGCCTGCGCGGGCAATTCACGTCTGCGCGCCGCTGTGGAAGAAATGCTTTCCTTGCAACCCGAGGCGGATGAATTGGTCACACGCGTCACGACGAGTTGCGCAACAGTGGCGGCCGGAATCGGCGAGGATGTTGCGGTCAGCGGCGGTTTCAAATCTACGGTGGATGAAGTGGTTCACACGCGGATAGACCGTTACAGGATACTGGAGCGACTTGGAGAGGGTGGCTGTGGTGCTGTTTATCTCGCGGAACAGGAGTCTCCTGTCCATCGGCGCGTGGCGCTCAAGATCATCAAGCTCGGCATGGATACAAAGAGTGTCATCGCGCGCTTCGAGACCGAACGACAGATGCTCGCGATGATGGAGCACCCGAACATCGCCCGGGTGCTGGATGCGGGGGCCACGGAATCGGGTCGCCCCTACTTCGTCATGGAACTCGTGACGGGAACAAAAATCACGGACTTCTGCGACCAGAACAAACTTTCAATGGATGAAAGATTGCGCCTGTTCATCGAAGTCTGCCATGCGGTTCAACACGCGCACCAGAAAGGCATCATTCATCGCGACCTCAAGCCTTCAAATATTCTCGTTGCGTTTCAAGACGGCAAACCGTTGCCCAAGGTCATTGACTTCGGAGTGGCGAAGGCCATGCAGACGAACCTGATCGGGCCTAGTGTAACGACCGCCAGCGGGCAATTGATTGGCACGCCCGCCTACATGAGTCCCGAGCAGGCCGCCATGCGCGGGGTGGACGTGGATACTCGAAGCGACATCTACAGTCTCGGTGTTCTGCTGTATGAATTGATGGCCGGTCACACCCCGTTTGATGGAAAACAACTTCTGTCCTCCGGTCTGGATCAATTGCGAAAAACGCTTCGTGAAGCGGAGCCAAATCGCCCGTCCGCAAAACTTCGCTCTCTCGAATCAGCCGTGTTGACCGAAATAGCTGCTCGTCGTGCCACAACGGCCCCGACCCTGATTTCGCAGGTTCAAGGTGACCTGGACTGGATTGCGATGAAGGCGCTCGAGAAGGATCCGACCCGCCGTTATGAGACTGCCTACGGATTTCTCAAGGACATCGAACGGCATCTCGATCAGGAACCGGTCGTTGCCCGGCCTCAGACGCGCATTTATCGTCTGCAAAAGCTTGTCCGACGAAACTGGCCGGTGTTTCTGGCCGGCGCAACCGTATTGGTGGCATTGGTGGCGGCGCTGGGGATGACCGTGTGGATGCTCATCCGTGAGCGTGAATTGCGACAGCGCGCTGAAAACGCCGAGCGCGAGCAGGCGCGCCTGCGGGAAGTGGCCGAGCGGGGGCTGGCCAACGAGGCCGAACTGCGCCGCCAGCATGACACTCGCGAATCCATCGTGGAAGCCTCGGCGTTGATCAACCAGCAGGCATTTGCCAGGGCGGACGAACTGGTGGCCAAAGTGCCGCTTGAAAACCCGACGCTCGAGGGCGTGGAGGTGTTCCGGACGCTTGGGGATTGGAATGCCGTGAAAGGCAACTGGCAGGCCGCTCGTGATCGCTTTTATCAATTGCGCCATGCCAACCGCATTGAGCGCGCGAGTGACACGTCACTCGACATCACGCGTGCAGCCGTCACGTACATCGAGTGCCGTGACGAGCAGGGTTTCGAGCAGTTCCGCCAGCGTCTCATCGAGAGCTACGCAGGCACAACGGATCCGATAGTGGCGGAGCGCGTCTTCAAGAACTGCCTGCTTCGGCCCGGCGACAACGAGTTGTTTGA
This sequence comes from uncultured Bifidobacterium sp., assembly GCA_964520235.1. GTDB lineage: Bacteria > Verrucomicrobiota > Verrucomicrobiia > Limisphaerales > JADLHS01 > JADLHS01. The sequence continues at coordinate 2,062 of CAZFNB010000215.1, forward strand.
AGCGCTGCGTCCGTTTACGGACCTCGCGAAATCTTCAATGGTCGGGATAGACTTTGCCGGCCCCGAAACCGAGTGGCGATTAGGCTGGTGCTGCCTGTCCCTGGCGCTTTTGGAATATCGCTCCGGGAATTTCGAGGATGCTGCCGTTTGGAGTCGCAGATGCATTCGCTTCGCGAGTTCGCAGTCACGCAACTGCGCCGCCCAGGCGATTCTGGCGATGGCATTGTATCGTTTGGGGCAGGACGAGGAGGCGAGGAATGAACTCGCGGCGGGGAAAAGCGAGGTGTCTGCCCGTATGAACGGAGAACTTCAGGTGCATGATGGAAGCAGCTACTGGTTTGACTGGGGCGTCGCGCGCATTCTCGTCCGCGAAGCCGAAGCCTTGCTTCAAGGCGGAAAGAGCTGACAACGCCGGATTCTCCAAAAGGAATTTCACAATGACAATCAAGCAGACAACAATCGTTCTCGCCGCCGCGCTGATGGCCGGCGGACTTGCCACAAACGCCGCGCCCGCTCGCATCACCGTTACCGCAGACCAGCCTGCCCACCGGATACCGCCCACGTTGTGGGGGATTTTTTTCGAGGACATCAATCTGTCCGCTGACGGTGGTATTTACCCTGAACTCGTCCGCAACCGTTCATTTGAAGATGGCGACAAGCCGGAGTATTGGAAATTCACAAGCGTCGGCGCTGGCAGGAGCGAGTGCGCATACAATTCATCCCGCCCGCTCAATGCCGTGAACCGTCGCTGCCTGCGCGTCAAGATGGACGGCGCGTTCAAACTCGCCAACGAAGGTTTCTGGGGCATGAACATCGTCAAGGGAGAAGGCTACACGTTGCGGCTTGCGGCCTGCGGCGAGAGTTTTTCCGGCCCGTTGACCGCGCGGCTGATCGCAACCGATGGGCGCGAACTGGCCAAGGCTGACATTAGCCAGATTTCGACCACGTGGAATTACCAGAGTGTGGAACTCGTGGCGACCGGGAGCGATTCCAAGGCAACCCTGGAGTTGTCCGCGAGCGGTAAAGGTACGTTATATCTGGACATGGTTTCGTTATTGCCTAAGCGAACGTGGAAGGGGCACGGCTTGCGTCCCGATCTTGCCGAGGCGCTGGACGCTCTCAACCCCGCTTTCCTGCGTTTTCCCGGTGGCTGCTGGGTGGAAGGGGAAACTCGTGCCCGCATGTACAACTGGAAGAAAACCATTGGCGACGTGGATTCGCGCACGCCTCTTTGGAACATCTGGGGATACAACGCAACCCACGGTCTGGGCTACCACGAGTATCTGCAAATGGCGGAAGACCTCGGCGCCGCGCCGATCTTCGACATCAACTGCGGCATGTCCCACAAGGAGAATGTGCCGATGAGCGAGATGGATCAATGGGTGCAGGACGCGCTTGATGCCATTGAATACGCCAACGGGGACACGAATACATTCTGGGGCGCGCAACGCGCCGCCGCCGGCCATCCCGCGCCGTTCAACCTGCGCCATCTGGAGATCGGCAACGAAAATGGCGGCCCCGCTTATGCGGAACGCTGGCCGTTATTTGTCAAAGCCATCCGGGCAAAGCACCCTGAAATCAAACTCATCGCCAACCACTGGCTCGGCGGTTACCCCGCCAACCCCAAGCCGGACATTGTGGACGAGCATTTTTACGACACTCCCGAGTGGTTCATGCGCCACGCCACACACTTTGACAAATACGACCGCAACGGGCCGAAGGTGTTCGTGGGCGAATTCGCCGTCACCCGAAACTGTGGTTTGGGCAACCTGCGCGGCGCGATTGGTGAAGCAGCGTTCATGACCGGCCTCGAACGAAATTCCGACCACGTCATCATGGCTTGTTACGCGCCTTTGCTCGTGAACCTCAACCATCGCGCCTGGAATCCGGACTTGATCAACTTTGACAGCTCAGGCTGGTATGGACTGCCAGGTTACTTTGTACAGAAGATGTTCGCCGAAAATCGCGGGGATGTTTCGTTGCCGACCAGGGTTGAGTCGCCCATGACCGAAAAGGAAAAACCTCGCGGCATGATCGGGGTCGGCACATGGAAAACTTCCGCGGAATACAAGAACATCAAGGTGACTGCCGCGGACGGAAGCCTTCTGCTTGACGAGGATTTCAGCCGTGGAACGAATCGCTGGAAGATGCTCGGCGGCGGAAACTGGACCATTGATGGCGGTGCGTTGCGGCAGACAGGCGACAAGGAATTTGTTCGCGCCATTGCGGGCGACCGCAACTGGACGAATTACACCCTCAGTTTGCAGGCGCGAAAAATTTCCGGCAACGAAGGTTTCTTGATCCTGTTTCACATCCGCGCGGATCAGGATCGTACATGGTGGAACATCGGAGGCTGGGATAATACTGCCAGTGCCGTTGAAGCTGGAGAGATCGTAGGCCGCAAACCCGCGTCGGTTGAAACAGGACGTTGGTATGACGTAAAAGTCGTTGTAAAAGGCAGCCATGTGCAATGTTACCTGGACGGAAAACTGGAGCACGATTTCGAATACGACACAGGCCGGGCCGTGACGAGCCTCTATTCGGTTGCTTCCAAAGACGAGCAAACAGGAGAGTTGATCCTGAAAGTGGTGAATGCCAGTTCGAGAGCGCTCGAAACGGATGTGAATCTTGACGGAGCCGCCGGTTTGAATGGGAAGGGCACGGCCACCGTGCTGACGTCCGAGGATTCTGCGGATGAAAATTCATTGGAACAACCCCTGAAGGTCTCCCCGAAGACAGAGCCTGTCACATTAAATGGAGGCACGCTTAAATACTCCTTCCCGGGCAATTCATTCACGGTTTTCCGGTTTGCCACGGATCGTTCCGCGCGGGCTTCCAACTGATAAGCCCAAGCTCTGCGGTTGAAACCGCGATTTGCTTGAATGGCCGGGACGAGTTCGTCAATCGGTGGAATACACAGGTAAAGCCAGACATTTTTCATGTTGTTTCGCGCCTTGGACGCCAGGGCGCGCAAGTCATGCTCAAGGCCGGGCGTGTTTTGATGCCGTCTTCCGGGTTCAGCGCAATTCTTCGGTTCATCCAACGCGGTTTCGGATCAGTGAAAATAGTTGGCAGGATTTGCTTTGAGATGGCCACACCAGGGCATCTTGGTGTCGGCATTCTCAA
>CAZFNB010000216.1:0-5161 GCA_964520235.1 uncultured Bifidobacterium sp.
ACCCGCGCCATGCCCATCGGAGCCATTCCCACAATCCAAAGCCGCCGGCCTTCGAGCGAGTATTGAGGGAACACAAAGCGTGTCGTCACCGTGGCAAGGTTCAACGCACAGGCCGTCAGGTTCAAATAGGACACAAGGTTGATCCAATACGGACTCGTAAGCTGGCTGGTAAAATTGCGCAGGTTGATGATGTATGAGCCAAGCAGCCCAAACAGCATCGCAGATTGACCCCATTGTGTCGTATCCCGCCAGAACATGCGCAGGTCTTTGACGGCAAGCGCCCGAACATCCGGCTTCAACCAGAACACACCGGCAAAAACACGTTCCAGAAAGCCGCGCGCTGAACGCCGCCCACGCGCGCTTCGCATGCGCGACCAGAAATCCACCGTGCCGCCGCCGCGACTTTGAACCGCTGAAGCCGTGTCATAGAACAAATCACCCCAGCGCGTGAAAGCGATCCAGCCGAAAAACAGCGCGTGACTCAACAGAACCAGCATGAAAAACCCCGCTGCGCGCAAGACGCCCTCCGTCCATTGCAGCACGGAACTGGAAAGCCAGTAACTCGGCAGAAACGGGAAAAGGGCGAAGCGCGTCTTGAGCAACAATTGATCGAGAACGGTCAGCGTGCGGGTTTCGAGCAATTCATCCGTTGCCGGCTGGGCCTGCCACCAAAACAGCGCGGCGGCAAGCAATCCAACGGCAACAAACAAGGCTGTGATTTGAAAGCTTTTCCGGTCCAGATACCGCCCGATGTGCAGTGCGCACCACGCGCCGACAGCTCCAGGGATCACGATGAACATCACAATCAACATCAATGTGACCCCGTAAAAATCCCAGCTCGCACCTCGCACCAGACCGAATGCCGCAAGAAAGGGCGCGATGAGAAACATAAACGCCCACGATGCCAGCAAGGACGATTCAATGAACTTCCAGCGGAGAATCGTCTGCCAACGAACCGGCAATGTCAGCAGAAAAGCCGTCTCGCGATTGCGAAAAAGGTTCGTGTAACTGATGACGAGATTACTGAGAAGCAAAAGCCCGAACAGAAAGGCGAACATCAGGTAGATCAATCTTTCAGTCAGCACCGTGCCAAGTCCGGGAAAGGAGGCGACGAATTTTAATCCGCGGTAAAATAACCAGAACGAAAGCCCAAGGTAACCAACTATGAACAACCCGATGACGCTGGTCAGCAACCGCGATTGCTCCCGCACGGCAAGCAGGCGTCGCCAGATTTGCAGCGCGTTGACGCGCATCAAAAGCAGCAAAGGGGAATGTGCATGGTTGACTCGATTTCCGGCCACGCGCGGAGGTTAGAGCCTTCGGCATGATCGCGCAACGCGCGGCTTCATTGAAACCAAACGAAAAAGGCGCGGGAAAATTCCCGCGCCCTTTTCCAGGTGACTGAATGGAAAGTTATGGGGCTGGAATCACACTGCCTGCTTCGTATGTGCCGAGTTTCACGGGCAGCGATGCCGTGGCCGGTGTGCCGATGGCGTTGGCTTCGTAGATTTCATCCACCACGGCGGCCACCTCGGATCGCATGTAGGGCTTCAAGTCATCAAGGCTCGACACGGGGTCGCCGTTGTTCTTCTTGTTGTCTATGGCCCATTGCTCCTTTGCAGACTCGATACTGCGCAGGTTGGTCTTGATGGCGGTCAGGCGCGAGGTGTCGCGGGCGATGACGAAATTTGAAATCGCGATGGTGGCCAGCAAGCCGAGAATCGTGACAACAATGATGATTTCCAGGAGTGTGAATCCTGACTTCTTTGAGCTGTTTACTGCAATCTTCATGGTGCAATCCTCCGTTGCCCATGACATCGCAATCCGCGTGCCGACCATGGACATGCCATCGCATGGTCAGTTTTGAGAAGGTCGCGCCAATCTGCGGGACGCTTTGCGTCAAATCGAGACAGCCTGGCGATAGACCGGAGCGAAAACCTCTACCCGGGACTTCATCTGCCGCAATGTGTCCACGAAAGCAAGCGCCTGAGATTCTTCACCATGAACCACTGCGATCTTCTTGATGTCCCCGGAAATCCCCTGGATGTAACGCTTGAGTTCATTCCTGTCCGCATGACCTGAATAGGCATCAATTGAAGCGACTTTGGCCCGGACTTCGTAAGGCTCGCCAAAAATATTCACCGGCGTCCTGCCACTGAGTATCTGGGCGCCCAACGTGTGCTCTGCGCAGTAGCCGATGAACAAAACCAGATTCGCAGGATTGCCGATGTTGTTTTTCAGATGATGCCGGATGCGCCCGGCTTCCGCCATGCCCGAAGCGCTGATGATGATGGCTGGCTCCTTCAATTCATTGAGTTTCATCGAGTGCGCCACCTCGCGGATGTAGGTGAGGTTCTCCATTCCGAACGGACTCTCTTTCTCGCGCAGAAAGCGATATATCTCGTCATTGAAGCACTCAGGGTGCAGACGGAAAACCTCCGTGGCGTTGACGGCGAGCGGACTGTCCACAAAGATCGGCACGCGCGGCAACCGTCCGGCATCAGTGAGTTGATGCAACGCATAAACAATCTGCTGGGTACGCCCGACAGCAAATGCAGGAATGATGACTTTGCCGCCGCCTTTAAGCGCCTCACACACCAGCTTGCAAACCTCTTCCTCCGCATTCGCCCGTTCGGAGTGAACACGGCCTCCATAGGTGCTTTCCACCTGAAGATAATCCACATTCTCCACCGGCACCGGATCACGGAGAATATCGTCGCCGCCTCGCCCGACATCGCCACTGAACAGATAGCGAAATTTCCTCCCGCCTTCGCGAACATCCAACACCACTTGTGCGGAACCGAGAATATGTCCCGCGTCCTTGAACGTCACCGTCACACCGTCGAGCACGGGAAACGGGCGGTCATAATTGATCGCCACAAACTGGCGGATGGATTTTTCCGCATCAACCACCGTGTAAAGCGGCTGCACCGGCGGCAACCCTTCCTTTGCTCGCTTCTTCGAAACGAACTCCGCGTCCGCCTCCTGAATCCCCGCTGAATCCTCCAGCATGATGCTGGCAAGATCGCGCGTGGCGAACGTGCAATAAATGTTTCCTTCATAACCCTGCTTGCAAAGATTCGGAAGATTGCCGATGTGATCAATGTGCGCGTGGCTCACCACCACGGCATCAATCTGCCTTGGATCGAATGGGAATTTCCGGTTGCGCTCGATGGACTCATCGCGCCTGCCTTGAAACAACCCGCATTCCAACAGCAACCGTTGCTGATTCACCTCGAACAAATACATCGAGCCGGTGGTCGTGCGCGTCGCGCCCAAAAAGTGGATCTTCATCGAACGAAAGAATGCGGCTGTGTGGCGGGTTGTCGAGGATGGAATCCGGAGCGCTTACGCATCCCGGTACGTGATGCGCGCCTTGCCGAGGTCGTAGGGGGACATCTCCACGCGCACCCTGTCACCAACGTTGATGCGGATGAAATTCTTCCTCATCTTGCCGGAAATATGCGCGAGCACTTCGTGCCCGTTCTGCAAAGCCACCCGGAACATCGTGCCCGGCAACACCTGCGTCACCGAGCCTGTCAATTCGATTGGTTCTTCTTTCGCCACGGATTCACCAAAGGATGTGCAAACAAAGTAGTAGGCCGGCCCGCCGCAAATCAATCCATTTTCAGCCGGCAACCGGCGGATAAAATCGCCGCGCCGATGGCGATGAAGCCCACCGACGAAATGAATTGCCTCAGGCAGCATAGGGCGTTATCACACAGTCCATGAGCGATTCCTCAATCCCTCCTGTTGCGCCACCGCCACATCCCTCTCCAGCGTCTCGACCACCGGACGAACGGGATATTCGGACATGGAACATGTGGTGTCACCTCAGTGCGCTGGCCGGCTTGGTGGTGCCGTTCGGCAACATCATCGGCCCGATCGTTGTTTGGCAGATCAAAAAGGACGAAATCCCATCCGTCATCGAACACGGCAAGGCAGCGCTCAACTTTCAACTTACCATCCTCATCGCAAGCCTGGTCAGTGTAGTCCTTATGATCATCGGCTGGTTCATCTGCATCGGCTGGCTGTTCATTCCCGTGTTGGCGGCGATCGGCATCGCGGGCATTGTTTTTTCGATCATCGCCGGCATCAAAGCCAACGAAGGAAAGGATTACCAGTATCCGTGGAGCCTCAAACTGGTTTGAACTTTCCTTTCGCACCAGCCGATTTAACCTGCGCACATGAGTTTGCTCCAACGGGCCATTGACGATTCGGCCGCCATGCTGCGCGGACTAAGCGCGCTTGAAGCGCCGCTCGGGCGCGCGGCGGCCCTTGTCAGTCACAGCCTCCGCTCCGGCCATAAACTTCTCATCTGCGGCAACGGTGGCAGCGCATCCGACGCCACGCACCTTGCCACGGAATTCCTCTGCCGCTTTGTCGAGGACCGCCGCCCCTACCCTGCCATTTCACTCACAGCCAATGGCGAATACATGACCGCTGTTTGCAACGATTACGGCGCCGACGAGATATTCGCGCGCCAGGTCTGGGGACTGGCCGAAAAGGGCGACGTGCTTATCGCTCTGACCACAAGCGGGAAATCGCGAAACGTCCTGCGCGCACTGGAAGAGGCGAAGCGAAAAGGTATTGAAAGCATCTGCTTCCTCGGACGCGATGGCGGATTCACCAACGGCGTTGCAACTGTGGATCTGCTTGTCCCGGGCACCGTCACAGCGCGAATTCAGGAGGCACAGAAACTCCTGTTCCACGTTCTTTGCGAAATCGTCGAGCGCGATCTGCCGAAGCAATAGCGGACATTCCATGGCCATCCGGGCAACTGCGACTTGAAATTCGCGCCTGCTGCTACATACTTCTCCGCGTAAATAAGCGAACAATCCCCACACGGGCTTAACAGCTACACGGGGCAACATCGTCGAATTTCGGGAAGTGGGCATGCGCCGGTAGCGCTGGAACACTTCACAGTCGGTACTCACCGTCATCCCGGAGAGTTCCCGCCACACGCCCGGAAGAAAGACAAAAACCAAACACACATGCAGAAAGTCAGTTCAAACAAACAGGCCGGCTTAGTGCTGGCTGCCGCTGTTGCATTCGGATGCATTGCGGCAAACGCTCAAACTCCGGCACCGGTCGAGGAAAAAAAGACCTGGGAAACCACGGCAGCGGCCTCATTGGCTCTCACCCGCGGAAACAGTGAAAC
>CAZFNB010000217.1:0-5146 GCA_964520235.1 uncultured Bifidobacterium sp.
ACTGTTCCTGCTGCCGACGGCGGGAGCGGTCTGGGCGCGACCGGGTGTCGCGGCTCGTGGCGCGGAGGTTTATCGGGCCAACGGCTGCGTGTATTGCCACAGCCAGCAGGTCGGGCAGGACGGAATTTATTGTGAAGTCGTGCTGACTGAGGCCGGCACAAATGCAGCGGCGACAGCGGCGGCTGTTGCGAAGTTGAACCCTGAACTCGCCAAGGACGCTGCGGCCTTGCTCGCATCGTTGCCTAAAACGATTTTGAACGTTCATGATGTGAATGCAGCCGATGCGCCCGCGAAAGCGTTACAGGCGGGTGGTGGCAAGGCGGAGATTCGGATTATTCCGACAGGGACGGACATCGCGCGTGGCTGGGGCAAGCGTCGCACGGTGGCGCAGGATTATCTCAATGACATGCCGGTGCAACTTGGGTCGCGCCGCATAGGGCCTGACCTTGCGAACGTGGGCGCACGCCTGCCGGACGCGAACTGGCAGTTGCAGCACCTCTACGCTCCAAAATCCGTGTTGAAAGATTCCACGATGCCCGCGTATCGCTTTTTGTTCCAAAAGCGGAAGGCCGGTTCTCATCCCGCGCCGGATGCGTTGCAATTACCAAAGGAGTTTGCGCCCGAGGCCGGATATGAAATTGTTCCGACCGAGGACGCGCAAGCGCTGGTTGCGTATCTGTTGAGCCTGCACGCGGATGCGCCGCTGTATGAAGCGCCCATCACCGTTGTTGCGGCGAAGCCGGCCAGTGCTTCGACCAATTCAGTCACCAAATGAGCGCCGACCCGAACAACATCAAATCCACTCCTGAGTCCGAACCGGGCGCATCAAGCACAGTGCTCCCGATCTGGCTTGTCGTGGTGTTGTTGCTGTTGCTTTTTACGAGTGCGTGGACTTTTGAGCGACGCGGCGGATGGTTTGAGGCGAAAGTGTATCATCCTTTCACGTCCATGCCGGATGCCTATCAACCTCCGGCTGTTGACGCGGGCTTGTACGGCTTGGGCGAGAAGGTCTATAACAAACCCACTTGTGCTTCCTGCCATCAAGCTCATGGCAAGGGAATGCCCGGACAGTTTCCATCACTTGTGGGCACGTCGTGGGTCAATGAGGCCGAACCGGGCCGCATCATCCGCATTGTGTTGCATGGTGTACAAGGGCCGATGGACGTGGACGGTCAGCAGTTCAACAACGCAATGGTGCCGTGGAAGGATGTCCTGACCGACGAGGAGATCGCTGCGGTCATAACATACGTTCGCGGTCAAAAGGAATGGGGCAACAAAGCTTCCGAAGTCACGCCCGAGCGCGTCAAAGCCGTTCGTGAAAAGGAAAAAGCCCGCACACAATCCTGGACGGCGGAGGAACTGAAGAAGATCAATCCTGCGGATTGATCAGGCGATTTGTGCCCGGGATTCAATTTGTTTCAAAGCCCAACCGGCATGTTCGCGAACCAGCGGCTCTTTGTCTTCAAGTGCTTTTCTTAATGCCGGAATCGCGGTTTTGTCTCCCACGTTTCCCAAAGCCACACAAATATTTCGCAACAGGCCGCGCCGTTTGGTCCTGAGCATCGGCGTTCCTGCGAACCTTGTTCTGAATTCCCCGTCATCAAGCTGGAGCAGTTCGATCAAATCGGGAGCGTCGAGATCGGGGCGCGAATTCGGTTTCATCATCCGGCCTGTCTGTGCGAAGCGATTCCAGGGGCACGTGGCCAGGCAATCATCGCAGCCGTAGATGCGGTTGCCGATGAGCGGTCGCAACTCGACGGGAATCGAACCTTTGAGTTCAATCGTCAGATAGGAAATGCAAAGTGTGGCATCAAGTTGAAACGGGGCGGTGATGGCCCGCGTTGGACAGGCTGTGATGCAACGCGTGCATGAGCCGCACCGGTTTTTTTCAGGAGCGTCTGGTTCGAGTTCAAGCGTGGTCAGGATTTCCGCCAGAAAAATCCAGTTGCCCAGCTTGCGGCTGATGACGTTGGTGTGTTTGCCGACAAAGCCGATGCCTGCGCGTTGTGCGAGATCGCGTTCGAGAATGGGGCCGGTGTCCACGTACCAGAGCGACCGGGTTTCCGCGCCGCCAAGCTCATTGATATGGAGCGTGAGTGCCTTGAGTTTTTCCCCGAGCACGTCGTGGTAGTCTGTGAAGCGGGCGTAGCGGGCAATGACGCCTTGTGTGTCACATGTCGCGTGCTGCGTCAGGGATGTGGCAGGCGTTCTTTCACTGCCTGACGTATCACGCAATACGGAAGACGCCTCTCGCTCATAACTGACCGCCAGGCAGATCACCGACCGCATTCCGGGAAGGACGAGTTCGGGCGACTTGCGTTTCGGCGCGCTTCGCTCCATCCACGCCATTTCACCGTGGCAGTTGTTGTGAAGCCAGTTTTCCAGATGAGGGGCGCTTTCCGGTGAGGCAGCGTCAGTAAAACGGCAATCGTCAAAGCCGAGTTCCATGGCGCGTTGCCGGATGGAATCTTTCATCGTCCCGATTGCGCAAGGCGGAATTGATGGACGACCTGATGAACGACTTCACGCATGGAGCGCAGTTCAGTGTTTATCAGCACGTCTGCCTGACGGTAGAAAGGTTCGCGTGCGGTGAGGAGCGAACGGATTTTCTCAAGCGGATCGGGATCGCGAAGCAGGGGACGATGATCCTGATTGCGGACGCGCTCAAAAATCTTCTCCGGTGAAGCCCAAAGACAGACCACCAGCGAATGAGTTTTCAGACTGGCAAGATTGGCAGGATTTACCGGCAGCCCGCCGCCTGTTGCGATGACCGTTCTGGTGGCTGTCGCCACGTCTTTGACGATCTTGTGTTCCATCTCCCGAAAGGCTGGCTCTCCGGATTCGGCAAAGATGGCGGATATTTTTTTGCCGGCTGTAGTTTCAATGATTTCGTCGGTGTCCAGAAAATTGAAATGAAGAACCTCCGCAACGATCCTGCCCACGGAGGATTTGCCCGTGCCCATGAACCCTATGAGGGCAAGGTTTTCAATCCGGCGCGCGTTGCTCACGCGGAGAGTAAAGCGGTTTCAAATCATGAAGTCGAGCGCGCCGGCGGGGGACTGCTCCAGTTTACGCGCCCGTTCAGCCAGATCGGCAAGTGTGACGCGTTCCATGATGCTCACGATGGCATCGCGCGTTTCTTTCATCACGCTGCGGATGGCGCAGCGTGCTTCATCGGGACAGGAGCATTTTTCGTAGAATTTTTCACTCACACAACTGACTGGCGCCAGCGGTCCCTCGATGTGTCGGATGACTTGCGCAAGATTGATGTTTTTCGGTGGACGCCGTAGCCTGTAACCACCGGCAACCCCGCGTTTGCTCTCGACCAGATGCGCGGATTTGAGATCGTTGAGTATCTGTTCGAGAAAACGCTTTGGGATGTTTTGTTTGTCCGAGATTTCCTGGATGCGGACAACGGAATCATCCTCTTGATAATCCCTGGCGAGCACGAGCAGGGCGCGAATGGCGTATTCACCACGAACCGAGAGTTTCATGGCAGATAGTTAACAATCTCTAGTTAAAAAATCAAGAATGCAGAAAGCGCAGTTATTACAGCTGAAAATAAAACTACAAAATATCTATTGACATAGTGTAGATTATGTTTACTCTGGTGCGCGTTGGGCGGAACAAGCCTGTTGCCGCATCTGAAAAAATCCGTGGGATTCATAGGTTTGAAGCTGAACTATGCGCCGACCAAATTAATTGGAGGACCAGACAAAAATGAAAATGAACAGAACAGTTATTGCGACCCTGGTGATGGGAGCGTTGGTGGGAATGAACACGGCAACAGCACAGCCGCAGGAAGTGGATGTGCCTGCATTGTTGCAACGATTACAAGAACTGGAACAAAAAGTGAGAGTGCTCGAACGAAAAAGCGAGTTGTCAGAAGAGGCAGCGGCCGATAAGGCGAAGGCAACGCCACAGATCGCTCTTGGCGCGGCTGGTTTTCAAGCGACATCCGCTGACACGAATTTCAGCTTTTCGCTCAGAGGGTTGCTTCAGGTGGACAACCGGACGTTTTTTGACGATGGCGGGATTCAAGGCAATGCCGGAATCATTCTTCGCCGCGCGCGCCCGATTTTTCAGGGAACATTGTTCCGCGACTTTGATTTCCTGTTTGTGCCGGAATTTGGCGGTTCGACGGTTCAGATTCTCGATGCCTATCTGAACTATCGTTACCAACCGTGGTTGCAGTTGCGTGCGGGCAAATTCAAATCACCGGTCGGTCTGGAGGAGCTGCAATCAGACACAGTCACATTTTTTTCCGAGAGAGGATTGCCGTCCGCGCTGGTGCCGAATCGTGACATCGGCTTTCAACTTTGGGGTGATGTGGCTGGTGGTGCTGTGAATTATGCGGTGGGTGTCTTCAACGGGTTGGGCGACGCGCGCAATGCCGGCTCCAGCAACGCCGATTTTGACGACAATCGTGAACTGGCGGCGCGGTTGTTCTTTCAGCCGTTCAAGAAATCGAGCGTTGATGCGCTCAGGGGAATCGGTTTCGGACTTGGTGGCTCGTGGGGAGATTACTCCGTGACAAACGCCACGGGACTTCCGAATGGCAACGGCTACGTGACACCGGGGCAGCAACAGTTCTTTGCTTACAACCCGACCAACGCCGCGGTGGTCGCCGATGGAGAGCACTGGAGACTTTCGCCGCAGGCATATTATTTCCTCGGCCCGTTTGGTTTGCTTGGCGAATACACTGTCTCGAATCAGCGCGTCACTCGCAACGTCGCACCGGTGACGACCACGACGCTCCAGAACACGGCCTGGCAGGTGGCTGCCTCATGGGTGCTGACGGGCGAGGATGCCGCATTCACGGGTGTCACGCCGCGGAAACCATTCGATCCACATGCAGGAAAGTGGGGTGCATTTCAGGTCGTCGGTCGTTATGGCGAACTGGACATTGACGACGATGCATTCCCGCTCTTTGCCAACGGAGCGACATCAGCCACAAAAGCCAGGTCGTGGTCAGCCGGGCTGAACTGGTATTTGAACCGGAATCTCATGCTCAAGACGAGTTTTTCGAGGACGACGTTCGATGGCGGTGGTGGTACCGGGGCGAACGCGCCCGCCGCTGTCACGCGGCAGGCGGAGGAGGTGTTCTTCACCCGGTTGCAGGTCGCATTTTGAAATCAAAACAATC
>CAZFNB010000218.1:0-5143 GCA_964520235.1 uncultured Bifidobacterium sp.
AAAAGGTTTTTCCTGAGTCATTGGTTTCAATGTGTGGACGAAGCCGCAACGGGCAGGGCAAAGCCGTCGCAACCCGCCAACTGAATCGAACAGAGAGAACAGAATGAAATTGATGGAAATGCTTTATCGTCGTGAAATCCGGGCGCCGATGCTGGCGCTGACGTTTGCCTCGGCTGCAAGCGTTGGATTGGTGTTCGTGCGCATGGGCTGGACGCAGAATTACCGTTATGCGTTTCTTGTGTGGAATCTGTTTCTCGCGTGGCTGCCGTTGATCTTTGCGCTGCTGGCGCGGGACAATTTCAAGGAGGGCGTGAGGAGCAACTGGCGTTTTCGTTCTCTTGCGGCGTTGTGGCTGCTCTTTCTGCCAAACGCACCGTACATCTTCACCGATGTCATTCATCTTTTGAACGGACGCTTCCAACATTTCTGGCCCGATCTGATGCTGGTGTTGATCTGCGCGCTCACCGGTCTCGTGCTCGGCTTTCTTTCTCTCTACCTGATGCAATCTGTCGTGGCACGGATGTTCGGGCGGGTGGCAAGCTGGCTGTTCATCGCGGCGGCGGCGGCGTTGAGCGGGTTCGGAATTTACCTTGGGCGGTTTTTGCGGTTCAACAGTTGGGATGTGTTGCTGCGCCCGGGCAAGCTCCTCGGCAGTCTGAACGATTGGGTGGCGAATCCGCTGGCGAATTCGCATACGTTCGCGTTCCCACTGTTGTTCGCTGTGTTTTTGTTTGTTGCGTATGTGATGCTTTATGCGCTGACGCATCTTCCGAGGGATTTTCACGCTTTCAGCAAACACGATTCCGTGGACAGGTGAGATCCTTTATGCGTTCAGCGGGAGAGCGAAATTCTGTGCATGTTGGATTATCCGCCGCCACACTGAACAGTTCCATACTCCCGAAAAATAATGCCATCAACAACCTCGGGATAATAATAGGGGCCTTGTGCCAGACAGCCGCATTGAGTTGGAAATAAACCACCACCACATTGTCCAAAGTAGTAGTTTACAATTGTATTGAAGGGGTATCTCGATGAGTTTTCGAGGCACTTATTTGCATTACTACTCGCTTTGCACCAAAGGAAGTCGGCAGATGTGACAACCGTACATGCGTTGGTATTGCAGCCCAGCGCAGTGGCGCAGACGCTATGGGACTCGTTGGAAGCTTCACATCCGCAGTCAGCGGCGGAGGGGCACTGCTTCCAGTCGATAATGGCGTAACAACTCAGAGTAACCAAAAACATCGCTGGCAGCAGTGTTTTGCTTCTGATGATCTTCATATCTTGTTAGTTCCTTTCATTATTCGTTTTCTTTTGTTTATAGGTGGTGGCAAGGACAATTACTCCAAACAATATGGAAAGGCTGAGCAAAAGCATTTTCATTGTGAAAGCCGATCGAGCAGTGGTCGGAGTTGTTTGAAGTTGCAATGAATGTTTTTGGCTCTCTTGAGGCTGAATCGCCTTCTGAAAGCCTGCTTGTGCCAATATAGCCTCGCTGCTCAACCAGCCTGTGGCAGTTTCGTAACGAACATTAAAGATTCGCGTTTGGTCTCGTTCAAATCTCCAGTCGCTTACACGGGTTTTTCCGGGAAGAACCGGTTTGAAATCGTTCAATTCGCAGGTCGGCGTGAAAGTGTTCACTTCAAGCGTGTATCTTGTCGTAAGGGAAAGGTCTTTGTTAGTCCTTGCGCCCGGAATTGGTGCAAGAACTATGAAGGTTGTTTTCTGAGGGAAATCGGTTTCACCTGACTTGGAAAATAATTCAGTTGTTAAGATAGAATTTGTAAATCCAGCGTTGTAAGGAGCATTCCAATGATGTTTCTCTGGCGGGGCTGCTAGGTAACCGACATCTTCGGATGCCCAGCGCTCGTAAGTTCCTTCATCCATAAACACTGCGGTTTGAACGAAGCGAAATCTTGATGCAGACAAATCCACCCAGACTGGTTGCTGGTAGCCATAAATGTAAGCCTTGGGGGACGAATGGGTGACTATGGGTTCGTAGCGTCCCCACCCGGATTTGTCGAAGTAACAGCCCGATAGATAAGCCAGCCAAAGCACACGTTCTACTTCGGGTGTGATATGAGGAACATCTCCCTTAACGACTTCTGCAATTCCCAGTTCGCTCCCGACGGTCAGATTCTTTTGTTTCCTTGCCTCTACCCATTTGGAGATGTTGGCTAGTGTGTAGACATTCGTTCCATCGAAACCGGTTTCTTGGTAGTCAAATTCCAAGTCGGGTCGCTTCGTTCGCATCAACCACCTGCACCCTTTCATTTGCAATGTATAGTCGCCTACAAATGGGGGCTTTAATTTGGAGCGGGCTGGATGATTTGTTGGAATGGTCTGGCTCAATAACGGATACTCGATTGTGAACTTGCCCGTTAATGTGAATTCTGTCGCAACGCTTTCAGCCAGCGGAATCAGAAGCGAAAGCACTGAGCAACAAATCGTAATGCCTGAACAAGCGCTGTATGTGAGGCGAATTCTTTTCAGCTTGGGTAGAAATATGGTCTTCAAATTTCCGACTCGGTTTGTTGATTGGAAATTAGCAAAAAAAAAATTACGACTGTCAATTTCTAATCATGGCAATTATGCATCTGTGGTGCTATCAGGCAGTAGCCTTGTAGCAAGCCCTACATTGAGTTCGTCGCTGGTTTTGTCGAGCCTACGTGATGCTCTACGCGCTGACGCATCTGCCGAGGGATTTTCAGTTGGGAAACGGATCAAAAACTGTCAGCGCGTGAAGAAATCCCTCAAACTCTCCGGTCATTCACCCAACTGTTCGAGGATATGTAGAAGAAATCCCGGACGCAGATGCAGCGTGGATTTTGCAGGGAGCGACTTCAGCAGTTCGATTGCGCCGCTCTTCGGCAACTGGTTTCGACGCCATGCCCGCAAGATCAACCCAATCGTTCCGCGCACTTGAAAGCCGATGGCTTCAGCCGCAGCACGCGCAGCGGCATCGTCGCTCAACAGACAATCGCCATGCCGGGATTTCAGGATGGATATGGCTGCCAGTTCACCCGCGTGCAAGCCAAACTCGGTCGCGAGCCGGCGGAGCGACTCGTCTGTTGCTGAATCCGATTTTACCCGCACCATGCCGCGAATCGAGGAGAGGCGGATGTTGGGGCGGTGAACCAATGCTTCCCGTTCCACCAGTTCCGGCAGGAGGATCTCCGCGTAGCCATCCAACAACTTCAACGCGCCAAGTTCATCCAGATGGATCAGCGGCCCCGC
Organism: uncultured Bifidobacterium sp.; assembly: GCA_964520235.1. Taxonomy (GTDB): domain Bacteria; phylum Verrucomicrobiota; class Verrucomicrobiia; order Limisphaerales; family JADLHS01; genus JADLHS01. The sequence continues at coordinate 3,235 of CAZFNB010000218.1, forward strand.
ATCCAGCACGGCGATGATTTCACCGTCCTTCATTCAAAGCCCATTGCACGTCCGCCGCGATCTGTTTTTCCTGAAGTTCGACCGAATGAAGGCTGAGGTAGCGGCGCGTGGCTTCCAACACGGCGTCCTCGGGGGATTTGAACCAGCCCGCCGCGACGAGTTTGGAAAGCTCCTCATGCAGGCGGTCGGGACATTCGAGCGTGATGGTCTTCATGCAGGCTTTATCGCACAACGCAGCGGGTCTTTCAATTCCCAAACCGTCCGCTTTGTTGTGGCTTGGTTTCAGCGCACAACCGCGCCAGCATGCTCGCATGAACCGTGACCAAACACTCCGCCGCGTCCGGGCCTGGACGTGGTTTTTCATCGTTGGCCTGTTCCTGAGCGGCGCGACAGCGATTCCGCTCGTCACTGAGTTGAACTGGCTTGTGAAATGGACGGGGGCGCGGGAACTCGTTGAAACGCCAGCATCGAGCGCGGCGCCGACATGGGCGGTGTGGTTGATGAAGGTGCAAACGACGTTGCAGGAGACGAGCGACAAACATCCCATTCTGTTTTACGGCACGGACTGGCTGGCGTTCGGGCACTTTGTCATCGCGCTGGCGTTCGTCGGTGTTTTGCGTGATCCGGTGCGCAACCGCTGGCTGTTCGACTTTGGACTGATTGCGTGTGCGCTGGTCATTCCCTTCGCGCTCGTGTTTGGTGCGGTGCGGGGGATTCCGTTCTGGTGGCGGCTGATTGACTGCTCCTTTGGCGTGTTCGGCGCGATCCCGCTTTGGTTTTGCAGGAAGTGGGTTCTGGAATTGGAGCGAGGAAACAATTGAAACGAGGCTGATCTGTCAGCCTGCGTTTTCAATCGGCTTGGCCGAGATTTCCAGCATCCGTTCGATCGGCAGGCGCGCGCGCTTGAGGATGTGTGCGGGCAGCTCGACTCGTGGCGCGAGGTTCTTCATGCAGTCGCGGACTTTTTCAAGCGTGTTCAACTTCATGAATTTGCATTCGCTGCAACGGCAGTTGTCGCCGGGCATCCTCATCACGTCGAATGTCGGCGCACAGACAAATTCCTTGCCCGGACACTCCTTCTGCATCCGGTGGATGATGCCCGATTCGGTGACGATGACGAAACGCCTGGCGGGATTGTCGCGGCAATAGGTGATCATCTTTTCCGTCGAACAAACCGCGTCGGCAAGATCGCGGACTTCGCGCAACGCTTCCGGATGAACGATGACTTTTGCGTCCGGGTGCTGTTGCTTCAACCGCTCCAGCGCGTCACGACGGAACTCGACGTGTGCGTAACAATTTCCCTTCCACAGCGTCATCGGGCGGCCCGTCTGTTCCATGACCCACTGGCCGAGATGTTCGTCCGGCACGAACAGCAGGTCCTTGTCTTTGGGCGCGGCCCGGACGATTTTTTCCGCGTTGCCGCTGGTGACGATCACGTCGCACAACGCCTTCACTGCCGCGCTGCAATTGATGTAAGCGATCGTCCAGAAGTTCGGGTTCGTTTTCTGAAGCGCTTCAAGTTTTTCCGCCGGGCAGCTTTCTTCGAGCGAACAGCCCGCGTCCTTGTCCGGCAGCACGACGATTTTGTCCGGGTTCAAAATCTTCGCCGTCTCGGCCATGAAATGCACGCCGCAGAAGACGATGACATCGGCGCTGGTCTTCGCGGCCTGCTGCGCGAGCCCGAGCGAATCACCGACGTAATCCGCGACGTCCTGGATTTCGCCGACCTGGTAGTTGTGTGCGAGGATGACGGCGTTCAATTGTTTCTTGAGCGCGAAGATTTCCTTTGCGAGCGCCGCGCCAATCCATTCGTGGATCACGGACTCCAGGCGGCGGAGGTCGACGGGTTTTGCCAGATAAGCGTTCATGCCGGCGCGCAGGCAGCGCTCGCGATCGTCCTACAGCGCCT